>NZ_RZPL01000563.1:0-3935 GCF_004022805.1 Mesorhizobium sp. M7A.F.Ca.CA.002.04.1.1
TCTACACCAAGATCTGGACCGAACTGCAGAAGTAATCGCTGCATGACGGACCCGGCGGCACATGTCGCCGGGTCTTTCTTTTCCGGGAATGGCCTTTCATGGACTCCTATCGCAACAGCGATCCGCGGCCGCCGATCATGCAGGGCTCGCCGCCCGCCATGGTGCCGCCGAAGCTCGACTGGGACCGGCCGCCATGGAACCGCTGGGCGTTCCAGCACATCCGTGAAATTCTGCCGACCGCCGAAGTCTGGCGCGGCAACGGCCATCGCCGCCGTCTCGAACGCGCCGAGGTCGATCTTGACGGGCTGGCGGTCGAGGACAGCGAGGGCAAGCCGACGACACTCGCCGGGCTGCTCGACGAGACCTATACGGACGGTTTTCTGGTGCTCAAGGACGGCAAGATAGCCTATGAGCGCTATTTCAACGGCATGGGTGAGCGCACGCTGCACCTGTCGCAGTCGATGGCCAAGTCCGTCACCGGTTCGGTATTCGGCATACTGGTCGGGCGCCGCCTGATCGATCCGGCCAGGCCGGTCACGGATTATTTGCCGGAGCTCGGCGCCACCGGCTGGGCCGGCGCCAATGTGCAGCATGTGCTCGACATGACGAGCGGCGTGCGTTTCTCCGAGGAATATACCGACCGCTATTCCGACATCGGCCAGGTCGATGTCGCCACCGGCTGGAAGCCGGTGCCGCCGGGCAGCGATCCGGATTTTCGCTGGCCCTCGCACATGTTCGAGCTGATCCTGGGCTTGAAGGACACGATCCGCCCGCACGGGGCTCAATTCGAATACCGCTCGATCGAGACCGATGTGCTCGCCTTCATCATGGAGCGGGTGACAGGCAAACGGCTGCCGCAGCTGGTTTCGGAAGAGCTCTGGCAAAAGCTCGGCGCCGACGAAAGCGCCTGCTTCACCGTCGACAGCGCCGGCTATGCGGTGGCCGATGGCGGCTTCAATGCAACGTTGCGCGATTATGGCCGCTTCGGCCAATTGATCCTCGACAATGGTGGCGGCGTCGTGCCGGCCGGCTGGGTCGAGGACACGCGCAACGGCAGGCATGGGCCGGACTTCAGCCCCAGCCTGCCGGAGGGCAGCTATCGCAACCAGTTCTGGATCGAGGACCCGCGCTCGCGCGCACTGATGTGCCGCGGCGTGTTCGGTCAGATGATCCATATCGACTGGAACACCGGAATGGTCGTGGTGAAGCTTTCGACCTGGCCGGATTTCGCCAATGGTGCCTATTCCATAGCGACGCTGAAAGCCGTGCACGCTATCGCCACGGCACTTCGCTGAGCCTCCACAAAGAAGAAACGACCCGGAAGGAAACGCCATGACCGGCAAAACCGTGTTCGAGACCCGCTATGGCTTCCGGCGCAACCAGGTGGTGCTCGCCAATTGGCGCGAGAACCCGTTCAACCGGTGGTCGTTCCAGAATCTCGGCGAACTGGTGCCGACCGCCCGGGTGGCGGCGACGTCGGGCGTTGTCGAAATCCCCGTGCGCGATATGGGCGGCCTGCTCGGCGAGAAGGTCGCGATCGCCGGCACACCGGAGACGGTGGCTGATTTTCTCGCACGTTCGAGCACCGACGCACTGACGGTGATGAAAGGCGGCAGGATCGTCGGCGACTGGTTCGCGCCGCATATGGATTTCGGCGCCCGCCACATCATCTTTTCGATCAGCAAGTCGCTGACCGCCATCATTGCCGGCATACTAGAAGGCGAGGGGGTGTTCGACCCGGAAGCGCCGGTGACGGCCTACATCCCCGAAGCCGCCGGCTCGGCCTATGGCGATGCGAGCGTGCGGCATGTGCTCGATATGAGCGTCAGTCTCGATTTCGAGGAAGCCTATCTCGATCCGGAAAGTGCTTTCGCCCGCTATCGCCGTGCCACGCTGTGGAATCCGGGCGGCGGTACGGAGAGCCTGCGCGAATTCATCCTGACCCTGCAACGTCTTGCAGAGCCGCATGGCCAGACCTTCCGCTACCGCTCGCCGAATTCCGACCTGCTCGGCCTGCTGCTCGAGCGTGCGTCGGGCCAGCGGTTCACCGACCTGATGCGCGAGAAGCTGTGGCTGCCGCTCGGCGCTGTCAGCGAAGCCTCGATCGGCGTCGACATGGAAGGCACGGCGCGCACGGCCGGCGGCATTTCGGTGACGCCGCGCGACCTGGCGCGTGTCGGCGAGATGATGCGGCAAGGTGGCATGGCCAATGGCCGCCGCATCGTACCGGAAGCCTGGGTGCGCGACACGACCAGCACTGGCGGCAGTGCGGACGCCTGGCAGCGCGGCGCGATGCTGCCACTGTTTCCCAAGGGCCGTTACCGCAACAAATGGTACCAGACTGGACACGAGAACGGCGCCTATTGCGGCATCGGTATTCATGGCCAGTGGCTGTATGTCGATCCCAGGACCGAAGTGGTGATCGCCAAGATGTCGTCGCAGCCGGAGCCTGTCGACGATCCGCTCGATATCGAGATCGTCGCGTTCTTCGAGGCGCTGAGCCGGCTGATCTAGGCGCGCCGCGATCGCCACATTGGCGCACGCTTTCCTGTGGACCCGCCGGGCTGATCGAAGCGCGGCGGTTGGCGGGCCGGAGGTCTGCGCCTATGGACGCCGCTCTTTGGATGAGAGCAGGAACGACATGGCATCCGACATCAAGCGCATTGCAGCCATCATCGCGGCCGAGATCAGCGCGCGGCCCGAACAGGCGGCCGCGGCGATCGAACTGCTCGATGAGGGCGCGACAGTGCCGTTCGTGGCGCGCTACCGCAAGGAAGTCACCGGCGGGCTCGACGACACGCAATTGCGCGATCTTGCCGAACGCCTTGCCTATCTGCGCGAGCTCGACGCGCGCCGCGACACCATCCTTGGCTCGATCCGCGAACAGGGCAAGCTGACCGAGGAGCTTGAAGGCAAGATCGTCGCCGCCACCACCAAGGCGGAACTTGAGGACATCTACCTGCCCTACAAGCCCAAACGCCGGACCAAGGCCGAGATCGCCAGGGAGCGCGGGCTGGGGCCGCTGGCCGAAGCCATCTTGGCGAACCGCTCATTGGTGCCTGCCGAACTGGCGCTGGCCTATGTCAGCGAAGAGGTGGCCGATACCAAGGCGGCGCTCGAGGGCGCGCGCGACATCCTTTCGGAACAATTCGCCGAGAATGCCGATCTGGTCGGCAAATTGCGCAGCTACATGAAGGAGCGCGCCTTCATGCGGGCCAGGGTGGTCGACGGCAAGCAGGAGGCCGGCGCGAAATTCTCCGATTATTTCGACCATGTCGAGCGTTGGGCAAATGTGCCCAGCCATCGCGCGCTGGCGATGCTGCGCGGCCGCAACGAGGAAGTGCTGTCGCTTGACATCGAGGTCGATGCCGATGACACCTCACCGGTGAAGCCGGTCGAGCGGATGATCGCCAATGCCTATGCCATCGGCGGCAGCCTTCCGGGTGACAGATGGCTGATGGAGGTGGCGGGCTGGACCTGGCGTATAAAACTGTCGCTGCATCTGACGCTCGATTTGATGCGCGATCTGCGCGAGCGGGCGGAGGAGGAAGCGATCCACGTCTTTGCCCGCAACCTCAAGGATCTACTGCTGGCCGCTCCCGCCGGCTCGCGCGCCACGATGGGGCTCGACCCCGGCATCCGCACCGGCGTCAAGGTGGCGGTGGTCGACGGCACCGGCAAGGTGCTGACAACGACGACGGTCTATCCATTTCCGCCCAGAAACGATGTGCGCGGCACGCAGGCGGAACTCGCCAAGCTCATCCGCCAGCACAAGGTCGAGCTGATTTCGATCGGCAACGGCACCGGCAGCCGCGAGACGGAAAAGCTGGTGGCCGACATGCTGTCCGACATGCCGGCGGACTGCGGGCCGAAGCCACTGAAAGTGATCGTCAGCGAGGCCGGCGCCTCGGACTATTCGGCATCGGCGACGGCGG
>NZ_RZPL01000564.1:0-3925 GCF_004022805.1 Mesorhizobium sp. M7A.F.Ca.CA.002.04.1.1
GCTATCTCCTGCGCGTCTTCGCCTGGAAGATCGTGCTCGCCTACAATGGCGTTTTGAACTCGGCGCTGATCGAAAGCGGCATCTGGTCCGAGCCGACATTGGCCTTTCTCAACACGCCGGCCGCCGTCGTCGTCACGCTGGCGCACGCCTATGCGCCTTTCGCCATCCTGCCGATCTACGTGGCGCTGGACACCATCCCGAAATCGCTGATCGAGGCCGCTTCCGATCTCGGCGCGCGGCCATTCACCTCTTTCCGCCGGATCGTGCTGCCCAATTCGATGCCGGGCGTGCTGGCGGCAGCCCTCGTCGTCTTCGTGCCGACGGTCGGCGACTATGTCACGCCGGCGCTCGTCGGCGGCCCGGCCAGCACCATGATCGGCACGCTGATCCAGGCGCAATTCGGCAAGGCCAATGACTGGCCGTTTGGCGCAGCACTCTCCGTCGCCGTCATGCTGGTCATCCTGTGCGTGGTGCTGGTCGCGCGCTTCGCCGACCGCAGATTTGGCAGCCGCACATGAGCACTGCACGCACGCACGGAGGTGGCCGCTGGCTCGGCATGTATATCGCCGCCTATCTGGTCTTTCTCTATCTGCCGGTGCTGCTGATCCCGCTGTTTTCCTTCAACAACTCGATCCAGGCAGCGTTTCCGCTGCAAGGTTTTACCTTGCAATGGTACGCGACGCTGTTCGGCAATTCGGCGCTGACCGGTGCACTCTTGAACAGCCTCGCCATCGGCGCCTTCGCCGCCACGGGTGCGACGCTGTGCGGCATAACCGTATCCTACATGGACCTCTACGGCCGCTCGCCGCTGGCCGCCACCATCAGCGCCATCGCAAGGCTGCCGATCCTGATCCCGGGCGTCATCGTCGGCATATCGCTGCTGATCCTCATCAACCTCGTTGGTCTGGGGCCATCGCGCGTCGCCATCGTTCTCGGCCATATATTGGTGGCGCTGCCGACGACCGTGGTGATCATGCGCAGCCGCTTCGCCGCCATCCCGAAAACCATTCGCGAGGCGGCACTCGATCTCGGCGCCTCCGACTGGACGACCTTCCGGCGGGTCATGCTGCCGCTCAGCCTGCCGGCCATCGTCTCGGCATTCATGCTGGCCTTCCTGATCTCCTTCGATGAATTCATCGTCGTGTTCTTCCTGGCCGGCACCGAGCCGACGCTGCCGCTCTACATCTGGAGCCAGCTGCGTTTTCCCCGGTCGCTGCCGACGGTGATGGCACTGGGCACTTCGATCCTGGCGGTGTCCTTCGTCATCGCTGCAGCAGCTGAAATCCTGCGCCATCGCGGCTTGTCCGCCACGGCGCCAAAGCCTGCGGATCCATCACAACCAAAACAAACCAAGAGAGGAGAACTGCAATGGCATTCGACCTGAAATCGATCTCTGCAAAGACTGTTTGCGCTGGATTGACGGCGTTCGCGCTGGCGCTGTCGTCGACCGTCGCTTTCGCCGGCGACAAACTGCAATATTTCACCTGGTCGGGCTATGAACTGCCCGACTTCAACAAGAGCTTCCTTGCCGCGCATCCCGATGGCGTCGAGGCCTCGATCTTCGGTGACGACGATGACGCCTTCACCAAGGTCAAGGCCGGCTTCCGACCCGACATTGCGCATCCCTGCTATGACAAGGTGGCGCGCTGGAACAAGGAAGGCCTGCTGCAGCCGATCGACACCAAGCGCATCAAGAACTGGGACTCGATCTTCCCGGTGTTCAAGAACCTGCCAGACCTGCAGGCTGGCGACGGCAAGGTCTGGATGGTGCCGTGGGACTGGGGCAACACCTCGATCCTCTACCGCACCGATCTGGTGAAGAACCCGGAAGCGAGCTGGAACCTTTTGTGGGACAAGCAGTATGCCGGTCGCATGGCGACGATCGACGCGGTGCATGACACGCCTGTCGTGGCGGCGCTGCTCGCCGGCGTCAATCCGTTCGACATGACGCCGGAGCAAATGGACAAGGTGGCCGAGAAGCTGCGCGAGCAGCGCCCGCTGCTCTCCAACTACACCACCGACATGACCTCCGTCGAACAGGCGCTGGCCAGCGGCCAATTGGTCGCCGCCATGACCTGGAACGCGTCGGCCACCTCGCTCAAGAAGCAGGGCGTGCCGGTCGAGTTCATGAAGCCCAAGGAGGGCATGCTGACCTGGGCCTGCGGCTTCGTGATGCTCAAGGACGCCAAGAATGTCGACCTCGCCTATGATTTCATCAACAGCCGGCTGGAGACGGATTCCGGCAAATACCTGATCGAGGCCTACGGCTATGGCAGCTCGACCAGTTCGGCCTTCGCGGCGGTGCCGAAGGAGGAGCTGGAGAAATTGCAGCTGCCGTCCGACCCGGAGGTGATGCTGAAGACCACCATCTTCACCGGACCGATGAAACAGAATGACGACCTCGCCAAGATGTTTGAGAAGGTGAAGGCGGGGGGATAAAGCTCCCCCTTCTCCCCTTGTGGGAGAAGGTGTCGCCGAAGGCGACGGATGAGGGGTGCTCCAGGGAACACCAGCGTCTCACTCCGCTGGAACACCCCTCAACCGTCTCGGCGCTGCGCGCCGATCCACCTTCTCCCACAAGGGGAGAAGGGAAAGCAAACGAGGACTAACGCATGGACATGCTGGACGAAACGGCTGAAAAGCCGAAGGACGATGCCGATGTGCGGGTCGGCAGGCGGGTGCGGGCGCTGCGGCTGGAGCGCAAGCTGTCGCTGGCCGATCTTGCGGCAAAGGCCGGCGTGTCGATCGGGGCATTGAGCCAGATCGAGCGCGGCATGTCCTCGCTGCGCGTCAAGGTGATCTGGCCGCTCGCCGCCGCCCTCGACATCGAGCCGTCGGCGCTGATCGCCGACGGCAGCGATACGGCGAACGACCTCTATTGCGTGCGTGCCGACAAGCGGCGGCAAATCCCGGTGAAATCGGAAGGCATTGCCAAGGCGCTGCTGTCACCCCCGGGCGCGACGCTGACCGGCATGCTGGTGACGGTGGAAGCCGGCGGCGGCACGGCCGAGGCCTATGCGCATGCCGGCCATGAATTCGGCTTCGTGCTGGCTGGTGAGGTCGAACTGGTGGTGGATTCGACAAAGTACGTGCTGAAGGCCGGCGACAGCTTTGCCTTCAAGAGCACGCTTTTGCATGCCTTCCGCAATCCGGGCGCCGAGCGGTGCCAGATTCTCTGGGTCAACACCACGAAGCCGTCCGAGGTTCGCGATGGCGCCTGATCCACTCGTCCGGCTGCAGGCGGTCTCGAAGATTTTTCCTGGCGGCATCGTCGGGCTCGACGCCGTCGATCTCGACATTATCAGCGGCGAGTTCATCACGCTGCTCGGGCCGTCGGGTTGCGGCAAGACCACCAGTCTGCGCGTCATCGCCGGTTTCGAAAGCCCGTCGAGCGGCAAGGTGCTGCTAGACGGCCGCGATATCACGGCACTTCGCCCGTTCGACCGGCCGGTCAATACCGTGTTCCAGGACTACGCGCTGTTCCCGCACATGAATGTTGCAGAAAATGTCGGCTTCGGTCTGTCGCTGCGCAAACTGTCTGGAGCCGAACAGGCTAAGCGCACCGGCGAAGCGCTCGACATGGTCGGTCTCGCCGACAAGCTTGGCGCCCGTGTCTCCGAACTGTCTGGCGGCCAGCGCCAACGCGTCGCGCTCGCGCGTGCCATCGTCTGCGAGCCGCGCGTGCTGCTGCTCGACGAGCCGTTGTCGGCGCTCGATGCGCATCTGCGCGAACAGATGCAGGTTGAGCTGAAGCGGCTGCAGTCGCGGCTTGGCACCACCTTCGTCATGGTCACCCACGACCAGACCGAAGCGCTGTCGATTTCCGACCGCATCGTCGTCATGAACAAGGGCCGCATCGAGCAGATCGCACCGCCGGCCACACTTTATGACCGGCCTGCCACGAAGTTTGTGGCGAGCTTCATCG
>NZ_RZPL01000565.1:0-3908 GCF_004022805.1 Mesorhizobium sp. M7A.F.Ca.CA.002.04.1.1
GCCGCTCGCGTATCTTCGGCGCACCCCATGTCGGCTTGTCTTGCTTGAGGCGCACAATCAGCTTCTCGATTTGAAACGGAAGCTGATTGGCGTGGCGATAGGGCCGCCGCGATCGGTCCGTCAGCCCTCCAGGCCGCTGTCGTTGTAGCGCGTGAGGATCTTGTAGCCGGTCTTGCGCGAGATATCGAACTCCCGGCAAAGCACCGCCATCTTCTCGCGTCCAGCAGCCGGGCGACGAACTTCAGCCGCTCTTCCATGACGTTACACTCCTTCCAAGGCACCTTGCTCTCCTTGCAAAGGGCCGAAAGTGTAACCCATCTATCCGGAATGAACTGTCACCCATCTCTCGGGAAGGAAAGTCATGGCCAAGGCAACTGGAAGCCGAATTTTCTTTTAGAGTATGAATCAGCGCCGTCTGCCGAAAAGCGCGTCCACGATCTTCCCTTTTGAAACGACCGTGCAGGGCTGGGGCAGACGGTAGTCGAGCACCGCCCATCCGCGTCAAGTCAGGTAGACCTCCTGCCCGTCGCGGAAGAGGCGTCGCTCGGCTGCCTGTATGGAAAGCGTCCCAACCGAAAATTGCGGCTCCGGAAAATGCCCATGGCGACGTGCCACTGCATGGATACGCGCTGAGAGTTCCCCCAGATCGAACGGCTTGACCAAATAGTCGTCGGCTCCAGCGTTGAAGCCCTCGATGCGATGCGAAATCCGATCGCAGGCTGTCAGAATGATGACCGGTGCCGATTCAAGTTCCTTGATCAGCTCCCGCAGATAGTCGATCCCATTGCCGTCCGGCAGGTGAACGTCGAGCAAAATAAGGTCGTAGCCGACCACAGCTGCATAATCGCGCGCTTCGGACAGGTTCTTGGCCCAGTCGACCGCGTGGCCACCAGCCACCAAATGATCGTGCATAGCACTTCCAAGGTCCTTATCGTCTTCAGTGAGCAGTATTCGCATCATGCTGCCGAGCTCCGGTATGAGGGCAAGGCTCCCATCTTATTGGTCGAAGCTGACAATAGGCTGAACCGGCGGCAGCGAATTATTTGGGGAGCTTTCAGGCTGCTGTCAGCTACAACTTGCAAGAAAGGGGTCGTTAACAAAGCCAAACGAAGAGCCCCTATGAAACCCGTCCTGAACTCGGCACTTTTGCTCAATGTGACCCCCGGCGGCTGCATCAGCAAATTGATTTGGGAAACAGGCGCGCCGGTTCTAATGACCGACGCAGGCCGAGGTCTGGAGCTGGACCAGCGAACGGCGTCTTCGGTTTTTCAGGCAACAGCCACATGGAAGAATATGATTGGCTCGACCATGCGCCGAGCTTTGTCGAACGGATTGGTCGCGGGCGCACTACCACAGATTATGGCAGGTTTACGCCCTGGCCTTGACACCCGGGGTGATCGTCACCGGCGGAGCCGCGGCGTACTGATCGGATATCTAACGTCGCTGAGTCTCTCGTCGGTGCAGTGGATCTCTCGGCTTAGCCATCATGCAAAAAACGACGGTTCCGCGACACCACTTTTCAGGTCCGTGACACAGGCTTTGTGAGCCGATCTGTTGTTCTTACCCCAGGCTAATGGCTGAACAGCTCTGTCGCCGGCTCGATGCGCCAGATGGCGCGATGTTTTGAACCCTTTCACGAGGCGACGGCAGCAGCCGACCGGCTCTCCTATCGCGGCTCCCGCGATCCACACACCCAACAAGGGAATCTACCATGGTAATGAAGGCACCGGTTGCCGACGCTAGGAATGGGTCGGTAGTAGATCGGCTGGTCGGCATCGACCTCGCTCGGGGCCTGGCTGTCTTCGGGATGTATGCCGCCCATCTCGGTCCCGACCCCGGCGAAGGAGGACTAGTCGGGTTTCTGATGGAACTAACCCATGGGCGGCCGTCGGCCCTGTTTGCCGTATTGGCCGGTTTTTCAATCCTCCTGATTACAGGTCGCAAGGCGCCGAAGTCGGGGATAGCCGGTAGACAGGCCATCGCCAGAGTCGCAATTCGTGCCCTTGTTTTGCTCGCGCTTGGCTCAATCCTGGGCTGCCTCGGTACCCAGGTCGAAGTCATCCTAGAATACTACGGAATTTGCTTCTTGTTGGTATTGCCGCTCCATCGGCTCAGCGCATATCAGCTGGGCTTGATCGCTGCCGCTACGGCATTAGTTCTCCCGCAAGTCCGTTCCTCCCTTCTGTCGGTTGCCCCCAACCTCCTCGACCCGGTCTTCAACCTCATGGTCAACGGCTACTATCCCGCGGTGACCTGGGTTCCTTTCCTCATCGCTGGCATGGCCATCGCGCGCCTTAATCTTAATACGCTAGCAGCGCATTGGCGCCTTGGTCTGGCGGGGGTCGCGCTGGCCGTGTTGGGCCATGGGGGATCCTTGCTCGCGCTGAGTTCCCGCGCTTTGACTGAAACCTCCTTGTGGTGGTCTGACGTTGACGGCGCTTTTGAGCCTTCCAAGTCGTCATTTATAGTCAAGTCGTCATGGATAGCCGCACCTCATAGCGAAACGACGCTTTCGATCGTGGGCAGCACCGGTTGCGCAATGATCATCTTGGCGGCTTGCATGCTCGCTGTGGATGCGCTCCCGCGTCTGCGAAAGCTGGTCTGGCCAATAATCGCAGTCGGCTCGATGTCTTTGACGGCCTATGTGCTGCACATTGCGGGAATAGCCTATCTTATGAAGATAAACATTTTCAAAGACGAGAGCCTGTCCACGCTCTTTGGCTTCGTTGTGGTTATCAGCACTTTTGCGGTGCTTTGGCTGCGCATCTTCCAGCGAGGACCGATGGAAGTGCTGATGGGTAGGGTCGCAGATCTCGCGCGTCACATCCGCTGAGCACCGCCGCGCCCCGGCCTCCCGATCACATTACGGACAAGGTGGGGCTTTGTCCAAAGCTTGTTCGCGGCAGGGGAGGGTACTTCCTCCCAGCCTGCCGCCTTGTTGATGGAAGCTAAAACGGTCGCGCAGGCGCTAGAGTTGCATCGGCATAATCAGCTTAAACTCGCGAAGTTAAACCCGCGGTTGGTCTATCTCGGCCCGCCTCACCTGAAAGGCTAAGGTATCCGTTTCGGTCAAGGGTTTTAGGGGCCATTTTCGCTGCGCCTTGAGGAGAGCGTTTGCTAGGATGAGGAGCTTTCGCAACAAGATGATGACCTTTGCGGGTTTGCCTGCCGCCTTTAGCGCCTGGTATTTTGCCTTGAGGTCGGGGTTGAAGCGCAGGGCGAAGGGCCGGGCATGTAGAGGGCCTGGCGAACATTGGCCCGGCCGCCCCGGATGAAGGCGCGGCCGCTCCATTTTGCCGAGGCCGGCGAGGCTTGCGGCCTTTGGTTCCGAGTTCCGGCATGTCGATGGTGAGTGTGCAGGCGGTGGCATCCGATGCGCCATATGCTGGTCAGGATTTCGCGGCGCTGGACAGCGTCGGGATCGGCTTTCATGAGGGTAAGCATCGTCTGATCGATATCGCTGAGTTCACGTGGATCTGCTTCCAGCCACTCGTTGTTGTGGCGCCTGAGCAAGGCAAGCGGTCAAGGTCTGGCTCTGGTGCTGGCTGCGGTGCGATCCCCGCACGGGCCAGGTGCCGATCGTGTCGACGATCCACCTCGCCGCGACCAGAGAGCTGCTACTCTCTTCCGCTGTTCATTCTGGCCTCTTCGCAATGAATGTCATAAAATCACCTGTCGCAATTAATGGTTTTTGATTTGGCTCCTACAGCTGGCAGATATCGCCGAGAGTTCCGCAGAGAGCGTCGAAAGTTTTGGCCGCCTTCTTCCGCAGCCGCGCCTTGAGTTTTGAGCAGACCTGTCTTGATCGGGTTGAGATCGGGCGAGCATGGCGGCAGGATCAGGAGCCAGTGCCCCTTTGGCCAACCAGTGGGCGGCGCGTACCTTGCCGACAATCTGGGGTTCCGAAC
>NZ_RZPL01000566.1:0-3896 GCF_004022805.1 Mesorhizobium sp. M7A.F.Ca.CA.002.04.1.1
GACGGCGAGGGCGTGGCCCGCATCACGCTGTCCTGGGAAGGTCGCGACGGCAAGCCGATCGAACGCAAGTCGCGGTTTGAAGACGTCGTCGAAGGCAGCCGCTTCTCGATGCGTGTCATCGAGGATACGGCACTCGACGCTTCGTTCTGGAAGGATTTTCGCGAAACCGCCGAACTCGTTTCGGAAGGCAACAGCACGCGGGTGACGCTCAGCCAGACCGATCGCTATCGTGGCGTTGCCTTCCTGGTGTTCCGCTATTTCGCCCTGCGCCGCGAACTCTCCAAGCTGCAGCGCTGGGCGCGGACCGGAAAGTATCGCAAGGGCGGCTGGTTCGAGCATCCGCTCAGCCAGGTCGGCTTTGCCGGGCTTTCGGCGCTGATCCTGTGGCCATTCTTCGGCCTTCACTTCGGCGGTCTGGCACTGGCCGCGATCCTCACATCGGTGGTCGCCCTGCATGAGCTTGGCCATATGGCAGCGTTCCGGCTGATGGGCCACAACCGTGCACGGATGATCTTCATTCCGCTGCTCGGCGGCATTGCCATTGGCGGGCGGCCCTATGACAGCCGTTTCGAAGTGGCTTTCGTGGCATTGATGGGCGCCGGCTTTTCGGCCTTCCTGGTGCCGATCGCCATCGCCGCAAGCACCTTTGCCGGCGCGGAAGGTCACCGGCTGGCGGCGGCCCTGCTGGCGACCCTGGCGGGCTTCGCCGCACTGTTCAACATCGCCAATCTGGTGCCGGTGTGGAAGTTCGACGGCGGCCAGGTGCTGCGCCAGATCTGTCCGGGACCGGTCGCGCTGGCGCTGGCTTCCTTCTTCCTGCTCTCGGCTTTCCTGGCCGTGGGTTGGCAGGCCGGCTTTTCCGCCACCTTCCTGCTCGCGACGGGAGCGGTGTTTTCGCTCCTCAGCCTGCTGACGATGAGCAGTGGGGTGAAGCCGCGTCACGAGCTGAAGCCGATCCGTACCATCGACCGGCTGGCCATGGCGGCGGCGTTGCTGGCGGTGTTCGCCATCCATGGCTATGGCGTGTTGTGGGCCTCTGCCCAACTGATTTGAGCCGTACCGGATCCGGAAGATCAGCCGGCTTTGCGCTCGGCTTCGACAGGCAACGCCGTGGCGGGACCGAACACATCCTCGAAGGCGGATTTCAACGCCAAGTCAAGATCGGCCATGGTCAGGGGAAGGCCTAGGTCGACGAGGCTGGTGACGCCGTGGTCCTGCACGCCGCAAGGCACGATGCCGCTGAAATGGTCGAGATCGGGCTCGACATTGATGGCGATGCCGTGAAAACTCACCCAGCGCCGCAGCCGGATGCCTATGGCCGCGATCTTGTCCTCCGCCGGCGAGCCGTCCGGCAGAGCAGGGCGATCCGGCCGCACGACCCAGACGCCGACCCGGTCCTCGCGGCGCTCGCCCCGCACATTGAAAGCGGCAAGCGTGCCGATGATCCACTGTTCGAGCGCCGCGACGAAGGCGCGGACATCCTCGCGCCGCCGCTTCAGGTCGAGCATGACGTAAGCGACCCGCTGGCCCGGCCCATGATAGGTGTATTCGCCGCCGCGTCCTGCCGCGAAAACCGGGAAACGGCTGGCGTCGATCAGATCCTCGCCACGGGCGCTGGTGCCGGCCGTGTAGAGCGGCGGGTGTTCGACCAACCAGACCATTTCGCCGGCAGCGCCGCTGCGGATCGCCTCGGCGCGCGCCTCCATGAAGGCAAGTGCCTCGGGATAGGCGGTAAGGCCGGGCTCGATCAGCCATTCGACCGGTGCCGAGCCGGGAAGCGGCAGGAACGATGTGGCGATCTGGCTGCGTTCGGTCATGGCGTATCGTCTTTTCGTTTGTCCATGGCGCGCCCAAAAACGCCTCGCACCTTTGGGCGACATCAACTTGCCTTCCATATGGCGATATCAGGCGCAAACGTCCAGTTCCGGCGCTGCGTTCGGGCCCTGTGGAGCATTATGCCAATCGCCTGACATTATTGCTTGCCGTGCACTTGTTTCACCGGAAACGATTTGCTACACGCCGCGAGCCGGTCGGTTCCGGCTCTACCACGTGCGGTCGTGGCGGAATTGGTAGACGCGCAGCGTTGAGGTCGCTGTGGGGCAACCCGTGGAAGTTCGAGTCTTCTCGACCGCACCATTCTCTTCCCAGAATCCGATTTGTGCCGGTCTCGCCCGCTGCGGGCCGGACGCATTTCGTTGATATTCCCGCACTTTACGCCACTTTCTTTTTGAGCGTCGGATTCTCCCAAAACCGGTTTCCCCCTTGGGTCCGATGCTCTAGACCTGATTTGCACCTTTTCCGGGATTCTTGTGGCGGGAGGCGCTGGTGGAAGGCGAGCACGAACGGACGACCGGCGCCGGGGCCGCCGAGGACAACCACGCCGACATCTATGGCGAGGACGGCGCCGTGCTTTCGTCCTTCCTGGCGCGGATCGGCGCGGCGATCGCCGACCGCGACACGCTGACCCTCAAGCATGAAGTCGACGACCTGCACCAGTCGGAGCTCGGCGATCTGCTCGAGGCGCTGCATCCCGAACAGCGCCGCGCGCTGGTCGAACTCCTGGGCGCCGATTTCGACTTTTCCTCGCTGACGGAGGTCGACGAGGCGATCCGTATGGAGATCGTCGACAATCTGCCCAATGCGCAGATCGCGCAGGCGGTGCAGGAGCTCGATTCCGACGACGCCGTCTACATTCTCGAGGATCTCGACCAGGAAGACCAGGACGAGATCCTGTCGCAACTGCCGTTCACCGAGCGGATCAGGCTGCGCCGCTCGCTCGATTATCCCGAAGAGACGGCCGGCCGCCGCATGCAGACCGAGTTCGTCGCGGTTCCGCCGTTCTGGACGATCGGCCAGACCATCGACTACATGCGCGAGGACAACAATCTTCCCGAGCGCTTCAGCCAGATCTTCGTCATCGATCCGAGCTTCAAGCTGCTCGGCGCCATCGACCTCGACCAGATCCTGCGCACCAAGCGTTCGGTCAAGGTCGAGGAGGTGATGCACGAGACGCGGCACGCCATTCCGGCCACCATGGACCAGGAAGAGGCGGCGCGGGAATTCGAGCAGTACGATCTTTTGTCGGCCGCGGTCGTCGACGAGAACGAACGGCTGGTTGGCGTTCTGACCATTGACGATGTCGTCGACGTCATCCAGCAGGAGGCCGAGGAAGATCTGATGCGCATGGGCGGCGTCGGCGACGAAGAGCTTTCCGACAGCATCTTTTCGACCTCGCGCTCACGCGTTCCGTGGCTGCTGATCAACCTTCTGACCGCGTTCCTGGCGGCGTCGGTGATCAGCCTGTTCGACCGCACGATCGAACACATCGTGGCACTGGCGGTGCTGATGCCGATCGTCGCGGGCATGGGCGGCAATGCCGGCTCGCAAACCATGACCGTCACCGTGCGGGCGTTGGCGACCAGGGATCTCGACATCTACAATGCCGGCCGCATCATTCGCCGCGAGATGGGTGTCGGCTTCATCAACGGCATCGTCTTCGCCATCCTGATCGGCATCGTCGCGGCAGCCTGGTTCCGTGATCCCAATCTGGGCGGGATCATCGCGGCGGCGATGATCATCAACATGTTCGTGGCCGCCCTGGCCGGCATCCTGATCCCGCTGCTGCTCGATCGTTTCAAGGTCGATCCGGCGGTCGCTTCGGCGGTCTTCGTCACCACGGTTACCGACGTCGTCGGTTTCTTTGCATTTCTCGGCATTGCCACGTGGTGGTTCGGCGTGCCCTGAAGGCACGCCTTTTGGCTCAATTGACTTTTACGTAAATGCCGTGCGAGGCTCGCGCGGGGCGCCATGTCGATTCCGGCATGGCATGGGTTTTGGTTCGGGACAGAAGGGTGACGCCGCCATGGCGATCGCCCCGGTGTTTCGGCGTGTGGGAG
>NZ_RZPL01000567.1:0-3892 GCF_004022805.1 Mesorhizobium sp. M7A.F.Ca.CA.002.04.1.1
CGTCATCCGGCTCCTGCGGCGTGCTCCTTGAGCGATGGCGCCTCGCCGCAGACGATCCTGCGGTGCGCGTCCATATCGATGTTGCGGCCGGAGAGAAGCACGACCACCGGCCCGTCCGACCTGACCTTGCCGGCGAGCAGCGCGGCGATGCCGACCGCGCCGGCGCCCTCGACGATTTCGCGTTCGCGCGCATAGGCGTGACGGATGCCGGCGGCGATCTCGTCCTCGCTAAGCAGGACGATACCATCGAGCAGGTCGCGGCACATGGCGAAGGTCAGCCGGTTGTCGAGGCCGATGCCGCCGCCGAGCGAATCCGCCAGCGTCGGCAATTCCTCCACCAGCACCGGGCGGCCGGCATCGAGGCTGGCCTTCATCGCCGCGCCACGAGCCATCGAGACACCGATGATCTTTGTGCCGGGGCTGACGCCTTTGATGGCCGCGGCAACGCCTGAGGCGAGCCCGCCACCCGACAACTGCACCAGGACGAGGGCAGCATCCGGGACCTGTTCGATCATCTCAAGCCCGAGCGTGCCTTGCCCGGCGACAATGTCGGGATGGTCGAAGGGCGGCAGCATAACCAGCCCCTCTTGCGCCACCAGCCGATCGACCTCCTGCTGGGCATCGTCCTGACTGTTGCCGATAATGCGAACCTCCGCGCCCAGCCGGCGGATCTCGTCGAGCTTGTTTTCAGGCACCAGCCGCGACATGCAGATCACCGCGCGCATGCCCTCAAGCTTCGCCGCATGCGCCAGCGCGCGGCCGTGGTTGCCGGTCGAGGCCGCGACCACGCCACGCGCCTTCTCCGCGGTGCTGAGCGAAGCGACGGCATTCGAGGCGCCGCGCAGCTTGAAGCTGCCGGTGGTCTGCCGTTGTTCGAGCTTGAGGTGGACGGGGACGCCCAGCCCTTCGGAAAGACTTTGGGACAGCACGGTCGGCGTGCGCTCGACCTTGCCGGCAATGCGCTCATGCGCGGCGCGAATGTGCTCAAGAGTGACCTGTGTCATGATCATCAATCAGGCGGCAAATGGCTGCGTCATCAGACGGCCGAATTCGGGACGCGGCGTGTCATCTCCGCACAGCCGCAGACAATTCCAGGCGGTCGCCTGGTTGCTGGTCACCACGGGACGTCCAATAGTTTTTTCCATTCCGGTGACCGCGAGGGCGCTACGCAGCGCCGTGCAGGAGACGAACAGCGCATCGGCGCTGGTGTCGGTCGCCTCACGCGCCAGTTCGACGAGGGCCGCCGGTGCGATGCGCGCCATCTCGCGGTCGTCCTCGAAACCGAGGCAGGTGAAGCTGGCGATCTCGAAGCCGTGCGCCGCGAAATAGGCGGCCATCGGCCTGGATGTCTCGACCGTGTAGGGAGTGAGGATGCTGATCTTGCTTGCGCCCAGCGCACGCAGCCCGCGCACGCCCGCCATCGGCGGGGTGATTACCGGCACGCCGGGCTTTGCGACCTGGATCGCCGCCTCGATCTCGGCATCGCCGATCACCACCGAGGCCGAAGTGCAGGAATAGCAGACGGCATCGAGTGGCTCATCCGGCAGGATCAGGGCCGCGCCCGCCGTCAGCGCCGGCTGCATCTTGCGCAGGTTTTCGGGCGTCGTCGGGTTGGCATAGGGAATGCGCGCGACATAGACGCCGACGCGTTCGCTCGCCACCATGCGGCGGAAATCCGGTTCGCTGGTGTGGTCGGTGGCCAGGATGATCAGGCCGATGCGCCGCTCCAGCGGACGCGCATCCAGTGCCGGCCGTTTTGGATACACCTTGATCTCGGGCAAGGGTTTCATCGGTTACCTCTCGATCTTGCCGTAGCGGCGTTCCAGCCAGCGCAGCAACACGACCGAAAACAGACTGATGACCAGGAAGAAAGCACCGACCAGGGTGATCGGCTCGATATAGCGATAGTAGGTGTTGGCGACGCTTTTGGCCTGGTTCATCAGTTCCAGCACGGTGATCGCCGACAGCAGCGGCGTTTCCTTGAACATGGCGATAAAGTAATTGGCGAGCGCCGGAATCATCGGTGGGATAGCCTGCGGAATGATGATGTGGGTCCAGGTCTGACTGGCGCTCAAATTGCACGCCTTGGCGGCCTCCCATTGGCCGCGCGGCACATTGTCGATGCCGGCACGATAGACCTCGGCCGTATAGGTGCCGTAATGCAGCCCGAGCCCGATGACACCGGCGACCAGCGGCGGCAGCAGGATGCCGATGTCGGGCAGCACGTAGAAGATGAAATAGAGCTGCACCAGCAGCGGCGTGCCGCGGATGAATTCAGCCGCCCAGCCGACCGTGCGCGACAACGCCTTGTTGGGCGAGCGGCGCGCCAGCGCAATGCCAAGCCCGACGATCGCCGCCAGCACCGAGCCGAGCAGCGTCGCCAGGATGGTGATCTTCACGCCCTGGATCAGCGTTGGCATGATTTCCCAGACGAAATTCCAATCCCATTCCATCAGTAGGCCCAATTTATCAGAAGGGAGTTGGCCATCAGGCACGCACCCCGTCGAGGCCGCGCGCCATGCGTCGTTCCAGCGAGCGCACGCCCCACGAGATGAGCAGGGCGAGGATGAAATAGATGATCAGGATGGTGGTGAACGGCACCAGGGTGTTGCCGGTCTGGGCGCGCACCACCTGCGCCTGGAAGGTCAGGTCGGTGAGCGAGATCAGCGACACCACGGCGGTCGCCTTGAGCAATTCGATGGCATTGTTGCCAAAGGTCGGCAGCATCACCAGCAGCGCCTGTGGCAGGATGATGTGGCGCATGCCTTGCCAGCGGCCGAGATTGAGCGCTGTGCAGGCCTCATACTGTTCGCGGCCGATCGACTGGATGGCACCGCGCACCACTTCGGCGGCGTAGGCGCCGACATTGAGGCCGAGCGCCAGCACGCCGGCCTGCAACGGGGTCAGCGAAATGCCGATGAAGGGCAGCACGAAATAGGCCCAGAACAACTGCACGAAGATCGAGGTGCCGCGGAAGAACTCGATGTAGGCGGTGGCCAACCAACGCAGCGCAAAGAAGCGCGACACGCGCCCCATGCCGGCGAGGAAGGCCATGATCAGCGCCAGCACCGACCCCATCAGCGTCAGCTCGATGGTGACAAGCGCTCCCTGCAATATCAGGCCGAAATAGCCGGACCACTGGGTCATTCGGTTTCCAACGTTGGGTTTAGCATCTTCTCCCCGTTCACGGGGAGAAGATGCCGGCAGGCAGATGAGGGGCGGCGCGAACTTGCGAAGGTTTGGCGCCGCCCCTCATCCGTCACTTCGTGACACCTTCTCCCCGTTGAACGGGGAGAAGGAAGGATCACTTCGCCGCGCAGAGCTTGTCGCGGCTGGTCGACATCGCGGCTGCCGCCGAGAAGCCGTAGGGCTCGATGATCTTGGCGAACTCGCCCGATTTCTTCATCTTGGCCAGTTCCACATCGAAGGCGTCGCGCAGTGCCTCGTCGCCCTTCTTGAAAGCGGCGCCGTCGCAATAGACCGGTGCGCCCTGCACCGGAGCGATGACTTCGAGGTTCGGATCGTTGGCCTTCTTGACCAGATCATTGATCGACAGGACGGGCAGCGAATAAGCGTCGATGCGGCCATCCTGGAGCATCTTCACGCCGCTCTGGCCATCCGGCACGACGATGACGCGATCGCGTGGCACGCCGGCATTGAGCGCGAGCTTCTCCTCGGTGCCGCCGCCCGGCGCGCCGATGGTCGCAGTCGTATCCTTGGCGACATCCTCATAGCTCTTGAAACCCTTTGGATTGCCTTTCTTCACCAGCATCGCCTCGGCGTCGCACAGCACGGGTTCCGAATAGGCGACCGCAGCACAGCGCTCCGGCTTCATGAACAGGCCGGCGGTGACGACATCGAAGCGACCGGCCTGCAGGCCGGGGATCATGGC
>NZ_RZPL01000568.1:0-3888 GCF_004022805.1 Mesorhizobium sp. M7A.F.Ca.CA.002.04.1.1
CATATTCGCGGACCGAGCCGGGGGTGAGGCCGACGCGGTATTCGTGGTTCTTGATTTCCTTGGGGCAGCCGACGCGCATTTTCTTCTCCTGATCCGGCCCTTTTGGGCTCGTTCCCTGTATGGCTGGAGTGAACCACGAATCGTTGCGCAGGTGTTTGCGAATGCGCTTGCGCCCACCGGCCGGTTTCGATAATTGTTGCGCGAAACAGCAAGATATTCGCAGGATTCACGAATAATGCCGCTCGACAGGATCGATATCGCCATTCTCGAGGCTTTGCAGAAGGATGGCAGGATACCCAATGCGGCGCTGGCCGAGAAGGTCGGCCTGTCGCAGTCGGCCTGTTCGCGCCGGCTCGACAATCTGGAGAAATCCGGAACCATTCGCGGCTACCACGCCCGGCTTTCCAATGCGGCACTTGGCCACCAGATGACGGCGATCGTGCACATATCGCTGTCGGGGCAGTTCGAGAAGACGCTGTCGGATTTCGAGGCGGCGATCAAGCGCTGCCCGAACGTGCTGTCCTGTCACCTGATGTCGGGCGAATACGACTACATCCTGCGGATCGCGGCGAAGGATCTCGTCGACTATGAGCGCATCCACAAGGAATGGCTGTCGGCGATGCCGCATGTGACCAAGATCAATTCGTCCTTTGCGCTACGCGAAATCGTCGACAGGACCGCCATGGGCATGAAGCCGGAAATGGCCTAGGCCTCCGTTACCACCCGATCCATCGGAATGTCGTGCGGCTGCGGGTAGATGGTCGCGATGCGCTGCAGCTCGTAGCCGACGCCGATGACCAGTGGCTTGAACGGCATCGCTGCCAGCGTACGGTCGAAGAAACCGCCGCCATAACCCAGGCGGTAGTTCAGGGGATCGATGCCGACGATCGGCGAGATGACGATGTCCGGCAGCACCGGATCGCCCTCGGCCGGGATCGGGATATTCCAGACACCTTTCTCCAGCCGGTCGCCTGCTTTGTAGGCGCGGAAGATCAGCGGCTGCCCCTTCTCGATGACGATGGGCAGGGCGGTGCGGCCGCCGCGTTCGTTTATGGACGTCATCCAAGGCCGCAAATCCGGCTCGCCGCGAAACGGCCAGTAGAGACTGACCATGCGGCCGGCGATCTCGCCGATTACCGCGTCGAGGCCATCGGCGATGTGTTGCGACATTACCGTTCGCGCGTCGGCCGAAACAGCAAGACGCGCGGCGATCAGGCGTTCGCGCTCAGCCTTGCGCCAGCGTCTCACATCGGTCCAGTCGCTCGAAGGCGCACGGAATTCCGTATCGAGTTCGTGCATGAAACAGGGCGGCGAAGAATACTGCGCCGGAGCATCGTCGTCACGATCGTTGGCCATGCCTCACCTCATCGCGTGTTCGATGACGCTATACCTCGCGATACGATACAACATGTGCATTCACGACATGCAACGACGAGTCTCGGGCACTGGCCATCTGTTGTTGCATTGCACAAAAATACCTACATGCAGGACAGGCAATCTTGCTAACAAGGTGAACGAAATGAACGAAGCCAGGCATCATGTCGTCGTTGTCGGCGCGGGGTTCGGCGGCCTCGAGTTCACCCGTGCGCTTGCCGGCGCTCCCGTGCGCATCACCATGATAGACAAGCGCAACCATCACCTCTTCCAGCCGCTGCTCTACCAGGTGGCGACGACGGCGCTGGCCACCTCCGAGGTTGCCTGGCCGATCCGCCACCTCCTGCGCAAGCGCAAGGATGTGACGACGCTGCTCGCCAATGTCACCGGTGTCGACCGCGCCGGCAAGCGCGTGCTGCTCGATGACGGCAGCGCGGTCGCCTACGACACGCTGCTGCTCGCCACCGGTGCCCGCCACGCCTATTTCGGCCATGACGAATGGGAGCCGTTCGCGCCTGGCCTGAAGACGCTGGAGGACGCCACCACCATTCGGCGGCGAATTCTCCTGGCCTTCGAACAGGCCGAGCGGGAGGCTGATCCCGCCAAGCGCCAGGCGCTGCTGACCATTGCGATCGTCGGTGGCGGGCCGACCGGCGTCGAGCTTGCCGGCACCATCGTCGAGCTGGCGCATGACACGCTGCGCGGCGAGTTCCGCAACATCGACACGCGGCAGACGCGCGTGGTGCTGATCGAGGCCGGCGACCGCATTCTGGCCAATTTCGCACCGAAACTTTCCGACTACGCCAACAAAGCGCTCGAGCGGCTCGGCGTGACGGTCGAGCTCGGGCGGGCCGTCACGCGCTGCGACGCCGAAGGTGTCGTGTTTGGCGATAAGCAACTGGCCGCCCGAACGATCCTGTGGGCAGCCGGCGTTGCCGCTTCGCCAGCCGCTGAATGGCTGGGAGCGAAGGCGGACCGCGCGGGCAGGGTGCTGGTCGAGCCCGATCTAAGTGTGCGTGGCAGCCCGGAGATCTTCGTCATCGGCGACGCCGCTCATGTGCTGCGGCCAGACGGGCGGCCGGTTCCCGGCGTGGCGCCTTCCGCCAAGCAGGAGGGCCGACATGTTGCGGCTACCATCAAGGCCAGGCTCGGCGGCGACACGACCGCGCGTCCTTTCCACTACAGGCATGCCGGCGATCTGGCGACGATCGGCAAACGCGCCGCCGCCATCGATTTCGGCTGGATCAAGCTCACCGGCTGGCTCGCCTGGTGGCTGTGGGGAGTGGCTCACATCTATTTCCTGATCGGCTTTCGCAACCGGCTTGCTGTTTCGCTGAGCTGGCTATGGATCTACGCGACGGGGCAACGCAGCGCGCGGCTGATCACCCAGGGCGACGACGACAAGGGCTGATTTCTTCACCGGCACCGTTCATCCGCACGTCATCTGTTGCTGGTCGACTGACCTTCCGATGCACGCAACTTCTTGAATGGACTTGAGCCGATTTCGGCGCGAAGTTCGCTTCGGGGCAGGGCGTGTCACGTTGTCGATAAGGAGAAAACATGTCGCAACTGCTCCATCCCGTCTCCCGCCGCGATTTCCTCGCTGGCACCGCAGCTACAGGGGCGCTGATCGTGCTTCATCCCTTCTCCGCTCGCGCACAGGCCAACCAGGCGCATCTCCGGATCATGGAGACCACCGACATCCATGTGAACGTGCTGCCTTACGATTATTACGCCGACAAAGCGAACGACACGCTGGGCTTGTCGCGCACGGCCTCCCTGATCGACGCCGTGCGCAAGGAAGCGGTGAATTCGATGCTGATCGACAATGGCGACCTGCTGCAGGGCAATCCGATGGGCGACTACATCGCCTATGAGAAGGGCCTGAAGGACGGCGACCTGCATCCGATCATGAAGGGTATGAACCTGCTCGGCTACGAGTGCTCGACGCTGGGCAACCACGAGTTCAACTATGGCCTGTCGTTCCTGGACAAGGTGCTGGCCGGCGCCAATTTTCCCTTCGTCTGCGCCAATCTGATCCGCGGCACGGAGCTTGCCGCGAACCCGCGCGACGACAAGCTCTATCTCAAGCCCTATGTCATCCTCGACAAGAAGATCAAGGACGGTTCGGGCGCCGAGCAGCCGATCAGGATCGGCATCATCGGCTTCGTGCCGCCGCAGATCATGGTCTGGGATCTCAAGAACCTCGAAGGCAACGTCAAGACGCGCGACATCGTCGAGGCGGCCAAGGCCTGGGTGCCGCAGATGAAGGAGGCGGGCGCCGACATCGTCATTGCGCTGTCGCATTCCGGCATCGACGTGAAGCACGGCGACATGATGGAGAACGCCTCGTTCTTCGTCGCCGGCGTCGCCGGCATCGACGCGGTGTTCACCGGGCACCAGCATCTGGTGTTCCCCGGCAAGAAGGATTTCCAGTCGCTCGATGGTGTCGACACGCAAAAGGGCACGCTGCAGGGCAAACCCGCCGTCATGGGCGGTTTCTGGGGCTCGCAT
>NZ_RZPL01000569.1:0-3879 GCF_004022805.1 Mesorhizobium sp. M7A.F.Ca.CA.002.04.1.1
GGCCGGATGACCTCGCGGCAATCCTCTACACGTCGGGAACCACCGGTCGTTCGAAAGGCGCCATGCTCAGCCACGAGAACCTTGCTTCGAACGCGCGCGTGCTGGTCGAGCACTGGCGTTTCACCGGAGACGACGTGCTGATCCACGCATTGCCGATCTTCCACACGCACGGCCTGTTCGTCGCCACCAACGTCGTCCTGATGGCCGGCGCCTCGATGCTGTTCGAGCAGAAGTTCGATCCGGCCCGCATCGTCTCGCTGCTGCCGCGTGCCACGGCCTTGATGGGGGTGCCGACCTTCTACGTGCGCCTGCTGCAGGATGAGGGGCTGGACCATGAGGCGGCGAAAAACATCCGTGTGTTCATTTCCGGGTCGGCTCCGCTGCTGGCCGAGACGCACAAGGCCTGGCGCGAGCGCACCGGCCACGCGATCCTCGAACGCTACGGCATGACCGAGACCAACATGAACACCTCGAACCCCTATGAGGGCGAGCGGCGCGCCGGGACCGTCGGTTTGCCCTTGCCCGGCGTCACGCTTCGCATCGCCGATCCAGACAGTGGCGCAGCGCTTGCGCAGGGCGAGGTCGGCATGATCGAGGTGAAGGGCCCAAACGTCTTCGGCGGCTATTGGCGCATGCCGGAGAAGACCAAGGCGGAATTCCGCGCCGGCGGTTTTTTCATCACCGGCGATCTCGGCACGATCGACGCCGACGGTTACGTCCACATCGTCGGCCGCGGCAAGGACCTGATCATATCGGGCGGCTACAATATCTATCCGAAGGAACTCGAAAGCGAGATCGATGCGCTCGACGGGGTTAGCGAAAGCGCCGTCATCGGCGTTGCCCATCCGGATTTCGGCGAAGGCGTCACCGCCATCGTCGTGCGGGCGCCGTCTTCGCGGATCACCGGCGCCGAAATTCTCGGTGCCATCGCCGGACGGGTGGCGAAATACAAGCATCCGAAGCGGGTGATCTTCGTCGATGAACTGCCGCGCAACACCATGGGCAAGGTACAGAAGAACCTGCTGCGCGACACCTACAAGGACATATACGCATCATAGTTGCGCGGTGCCCGGGGCAGCGGCGCCTTACTCCTTGCGCGCCCTTTCGACCCGACTGCCGGAGCCCCACAAGGCGCGCTTCAGCAGGTTGCGCTTGCGCGGCACGAGGTTGATGTCGCTGACAAGCTTGGCGCCGCCCTCCCGCCGTTCGAGGGTGATCTTGCGGCTGTGGAAGGCTTCCAGCTCGGCACGGTGCGCCACGCTGATGATGGTGACATCGGGCAATTCGCGGATCACCGTCGCCATCATGGCGTCCTGGCTCTTCTCGTCGAGCGCCGAGGTTGCTTCATCCAGCACGACGATATCGGGGCGGTGCAGCAGCAGGCGCGCGAAAGCGAGACGCTGCTTTTCGCCGCCCGACAGCGTCTGGTCCCATGGCGCTTCTTCCTTGATCCTTTCGGCAAGATAGGCCAAGCCGACCTTGTCCAGGGCGGCCTTGATCTGTTTGATCGTCCACTTGTCCGCGGCCGCGGGATAGGCGACCGCGCGGCGAAGCGTGCCCGAGGGGATGTAGGGGCGTTGCGGCAGCATGAACAGTCGCCTGTCGGCATGAAAATTGACGCTGCCGCCGCCCCATGGCCACAGGCCGGCAACGGCCCGCACCAGCGTCGACTTGCCCGAGCCGGATTCGCCAGCCACCAGCACACGCTCGCCCGGTTCGATCGCAACCTCGGTTTCCTTGACCACGGAGGTGCCGTCGTCGAGCGTGACGGAGAGATCGTCGAGGCTGAGCATCGCACCGTCTTCGGTTTCGCCGTGCTGGATGCGTCCGAGCGCGTCGCTCTGCTCCGCACGCTCGAGCCCGTCGAGCGACATCATCAGCGAGGCGATGCGTCGCGCCGAGGCGTTCCAGTCGGCAAGACGCGGGTAGTTGTCGACCAGCCATCCGAACGCGCCCTGCACGATGGCGAAGGCGGAGGCAGCCTGCATCACCTGTCCGAGCGACATCGAGCCTTCGAGGAATTTCGGCGCGCAAAGCAGGACCGGCACGACCGGCGCAAACAGGCTCGACCCCTGCGACACCAGCGCCGTGCGCATGTGCTGGCCCGTCAGCAGCGCCCATTGCCTGAGCACATGACCGAAATTCCTGTCGATGCCGCTGCGCTCCTCCTCCTCGCCGCCGAGCAATGCGATGCTCTCGCCGTTTTCGCGTACCCGCGTCAGCGTGTAGCGGAATTCGGCTTCCGCCTGGTTCTTCTGCTCGGAGAGGCGGACGAAATGCCGGCCGATGACCACCATCGACGTGGAGGTGATGGCGGCATAGATGACTGCGGTGATGACGAGGAAGCCGGGAATGGTCAGGTTTTCGCCACCGATCGGCAAAGTGAGCGCGCCGCCGATCGTCCACAGCACCACGATGAAGGTCGAGGCCGACAGGAACGCATTGAGGACGCCGGAGATGAAATCGACCGGTGACTCGGTGGCGATCCGCAGATCCTCCGTGAGGCGGGCTTCGGGGTTCGAGTGGTCGCCGGCGACGAGATTCAACTGGTAGTAGCGGCCATTGGCAAGCCAGCGTGCGATGACGGCGGTGGTCAGCCAGGAACGCCAGCGGCGCTGGATCGTCATGCGCAGATAGACCTGCGCGACCACAAGGCCCGCGCTTCCAGCGACGAGCGGCAGGAATATGGCGCTAAGCACATAAACGGTGTGGACGTTGCGTTGCTCGATGGCGTCGAAGAAGGAGCGGTTCCAGACGTTGATCCCGTATTGAAAGCCGACATTGACGCAGATCAGGATCAACAGCCCGATCGTGAGCGGCCAGGCAAGCCCATCGCCCCGCCTGGCCCAGTAGCCGCGCCCGCTGATCCAGAAACGCCGCAGCAGGTATTTCCGGCGCGCCTGCTCGGCTTCTTCGGGCGTCAGTTGCGGATCCGGCTCGACAGCCTCCGGTGGCGGTCCCGGCTGGCCGTCGACCTCGGGGGCAGCTTCGGCAGTCGGCGGTTTTTTTTCGCGCAGATCCTCTTGGCGCGGCCTGTGGTCACGCGGCGCTTGCTGTCGCGGCTTCAAGGCACCGCGCGGTTTGATGCCGTCGGCCTGTTTCAATTTGGGTTTCGCCTCGGACATACGCTCCGACAACGACCTCAAAATCAAAAGGTTTCACGACGACAGCCGATATCAATGCGCAGTGCCGTAGCCGGCTCCAAAAACCTTTTCGCCGCCGATCCAGACGCCCTTCGGGTCGAGATCGTCCGACAGCGCGACAATATCCGCAGCCGTGCCGTTGGCGAATCGGCCAAGCCGGTGCGACTGGCCGATTGCTTGCGCCGGATAGAGCGAAGCCATGCGCAAGGCCTCGGAAAGCTCGACCCCGATGACGCGGTGGGTGAAACGAATGGCCGAGATCATGTCGAGATCGGCGCCCGCCAGCGTTCCGTCGCCGAGCCGCAGGCTGCCATGCCTGCGATAGACGGTACGGCCGTTGAGCGTGAACGACGTCATGTCGGTGCCGATTGTCGCCATGGCGTCGGTGACCAGAACGATCCTGGCCGGCCCCTGCTTGGCGCGCAGTGCGATCTTGATGGTGGCCGGATCGACATGGATGCCGTCGGCGATGAGACCGGCCGACAAGGCGCCGATGTCGATGGCGGCGCCCGCCAGGCCAGGCTCGCGATTGCCGATCTGGCTCATCGCATTGAACAGGTGGGTAACCATCGAGGCGCCCGCCGCGGCAAAGGCGCTGGCGGTGGCGTAGCCGGTGTCGGAATGGCCAAGGCTGACGATGACGCCGGCCTTAGTCAGCGCCGCGACGCGAGCCGGCTCGACGGATTCGGGCGCGATGGTGGTCAGCAGCACCGGCAGCTTTTGCCGCGCCGCGATC
>NZ_RZPL01000056.1:0-1472 GCF_004022805.1 Mesorhizobium sp. M7A.F.Ca.CA.002.04.1.1
TCGGCCGCTCCAGTCCGGCGATCAGCCTGAGCAGCGTCGTCTTGCCGGAGCCGGACGGCCCCAGCAACGCGATCAGTTCGCCCGACTTGATATCGAGCGACACGTCGTG
This sequence comes from Mesorhizobium sp. M7A.F.Ca.CA.002.04.1.1, assembly GCF_004022805.1. Classification (NCBI taxonomy): domain Bacteria; kingdom Pseudomonadati; phylum Pseudomonadota; class Alphaproteobacteria; order Hyphomicrobiales; family Phyllobacteriaceae; genus Mesorhizobium; species Mesorhizobium sp. M7A.F.Ca.CA.002.04.1.1. The sequence continues at coordinate 110 of NZ_RZPL01000056.1, forward strand.
GAGGGCCGGAAACCGGTCAAACTCCTTGCGCACGTTGGCAACGCGAACTTCCATGCAAATCCCTCTGTCAGTGTCCGCGCGTCGCGGCGATCTCGGCGCCGTAGCGCATCTCGAGAAGTGTTTTCAAGACCAGCGTGACGAGCGCCAGGCCCGCAAGCAATGAAGCGACGGCGAAGGCGCCGACGGCGTTGTACTCGTTATAGAGGATTTCGACATGCAGCGGCATGGTGTTGGTCAGGCCGCGTATATGGCCCGACACCACCGAGACTGCGCCGAACTCGCCCATGGCGCGCGCATTGCACAGGAGCACGCCGTAGAGCAGCCCCCATTTGACGTTGGGCAAGGTCACGTACCAGAAGGTCTGCCAACCATTGGCGCCAAGCGAAAGCGCTGCCTCCTCGTCGCCATTGCCTTGCTCCTGCATCAGCGGGATCAACTCGCGGGCGACGAAGGGGAAGGTGACGAAGATTGTGGCCAGCACGATGCCCGGCACGGCAAACAGGATGACGATGCCGTGCGCTTTCAGCCAGGTGCCGAGCAGCCCCTGGGCGCCGAATAGAAGCACATAGACGAGGCCCGATATGACCGGGGAGACCGAGAAGGGAAGGTCGATCAGCGTGGTCAGGAAGGCCTTGCCCTTGAACTCGAACTTGGCGATCGCCCAGGCGGCGGAGATGCCGAACACAATGTTGAGCGGTACCGAGATCGCGGCGACCAGCAGCGTCAGCCGGATCGCCGAGCGTGTGTCGGGATTGCCGAGCGCTTCGGTGTAGGCACCGATGCCCTTGGCGAAGGCTTCGTTGAAGACGATGATCAGCGGCAAGAGCAGGAAAATGCCGAGGAAGGCAAAGGCGACGGCCATCAGGGCCAGACGCGCCGGGCGGCTTTCCGTGACCGCCGCCGACTGGCTTTCATGGTGCGGTTCGTAAGATTTGATCTCCGGATCAGCCATAGCGCTTGCGGCTCCACGACTGTGCGAGATTGACGACCAAAAGCATGATGAATGACAGGGCGAGCATGATCGCCGCAATCGCGGTTGCCGCCGGGTAATTATATTCCTCCAGCCGGATGACGATCAGCAGCGGCGCGATCTCTGATTTGTAGGGCAAGTTGCCGGCGATGAAGATGACCGAGCCGTATTCGCCGACGCCGCGCGCGAAGGCGAGCGCGAAGCCGGTGACGATGGCCGGCGCCAGGCCCGGAAACAGGATGCGGGTGATGATCTGGAAACGATTGGCGCCAAGGGTGGCCGCGGCTTCCTCCACTTCCTTGTCGATCTCCTCCATGATCGGCTGCACGGTGCGCACGACGAAGGGCAGGCCGATGAAGATCAGCGCGATGACGATACCGAGCGGGGTATAGG
>NZ_RZPL01000056.1:1482-14470 GCF_004022805.1 Mesorhizobium sp. M7A.F.Ca.CA.002.04.1.1
CCTTGATGCCGAGCGGCATCAGCAATTTGCCGATCCAGCCGTTCGGCGCGTAGAGCGTGGTCAGCGCGATGCCGGCCACAGCCGTCGGCAAGGCGAAGGGCAGATCGACCATGGCATCGACGATGCGGCGGCCGGGGAAGCGGTAACGCACCAGCACCCATGCGACCAGCGTGCCGAAGACGACGTTGACAGCAGCCGCGACGAAGGCAGTGCCGAAGCTGATTCTCAGCGCATTGATGGTGCGGCGATCGGTGGCGATCGCCCAGAATTCAGGCCAGCCAAGGGCGGCCGAGCGCCAGAGCAGCCCGGATAGCGGGATGAGGATGATGAGGGTGAGGTAGGCAAGCGAGAAGCCGAGCGTCAATCCGAAACCCGGAATGACGCTCGGCTGCCTGAATCGCCACCCCGCCTGGGCGGGTGCTGTGGTCATGTCGTCCTGAATATCGACTGCTTACTGGGGCTTGTAGATCTGGTCGAATATACCACCATCGCCGAAATGATAAGGCTGTGCTTTTTTCCAGCCACCAAACTGTGGATCGTCGATGGTTACAAGTTTGATCGGCGGCAGCTTGGCGAGGTCCTCGGCCGGCACCAGATCGGGCTTGGCAGGACGATAATGGTTCTTGGCGATGATCGTCTGCGCTTCCTTGGAATAGAGCCAGCTCAGATAGGCTTCGGCGATCTTGCGCGTGCCCTTGGCATCGACATTGGCGTCGACCACCGCCACCGGCGGTTCTGCCAGGATGGAGGTCGGCGGGTAGACGATGTCGAAATTGTCGGCGCCGAACTCGTCGAGCGCCAGATAGGCCTCGTTTTCCCAGGCGATAAGCACATCGCCGAGACCCTTTTGCGCGAAGGTCACGGTCGAGCCGCGCGCGCCGGTGTCGAGCACCGGGGCATTGGCGTAGAGCTTGCCGACGAACTCCTTGGTCTTGGTCTCGTCGCCGCCGTCATTGGCGTTGGCGTAGGCCCATGCGGCGAGATAGTTCCAGCGCGCGCCGCCGGACGTCTTGGGATTGGGCGTGATCACCTGGACACCGTCCTTGACGAGGTCGCTCCAGTCGTGAATGCCCTTGGGATTGCCCTTGCGCACGAGGAAGATGATGGTCGAGGTGTAGGGCGCCGAATTGTTTTCGAATTTGGTGCGCCAGTCCGGATTGATCTTCTTCGACTTCGAGACGATGGCATTGATGTCGCCTTCGAGTGCCAGCGTCACCACATCGGCGTCGAGGCCGTCGATCACGGCGCGGGCCTGGGCGCCCGATCCGCCATGCGACTGCTGGACGGTGACCGTCTCTCCGGTCTCGGCCTTCCAATGGGCGACGAAAGCTTCGTCATAGGCCTTGTAGAGCTCGCGTGTCGGATCGTAGGAGACGTTGAGAATGGTGGTATCGGCAAACGCGAAACCGAGCGTGCCGAACTGGACAGATGTGGCGACCAGTGCGCCGAGCAGTTTCCTGAAATGAGGTTTGGTCATTTCTGCCTCCGTTGAACCTGCGCCAAATCTACCGAATTGGTAGAAATTAGGTGCATTCAATGTTGCCTTTTTTGCCCCTCTTGAGAAAATGTTCGGCGCCATTTCGTCCTTTGGAGAAATATTTTCCTCTTGCGGCCAAAGGAAGAATCCATGGCCCTGCCACTCAGCCTATCTAGCAATGGGTAGTGCCGAGGCAAGGTGTGGAATTTGATCCGGTGCCTCAATCGGCGGTGATGGGAAAGTCGAAACGCTGTTTGGCGAACGGTTCGCTTTTCAGCGTGAAGTGCCACCATTCCCTTGCATAGTTCTTGAAGCCGCCCGCGCGCATGGCTTCGACAAGCATCTTGCGATTTGCCGCCGCTTCACTGGCAGGGCCGCGGTATGCGGTTTCGCTCATTGAATCAAAGCAGTCGAAACCGGTACCGAAATCGAGCGTGTCGGCATCCCCGGTGCCGCAGGCCGGGTTCGGGCTGGACCTGCGGTCCATCTGGGCGACGGCGACGTCGACGGTCGAGCCACGTGAATGAGTCGACAACTCTCCGACATAGCCCTTGGCGATCAGGTCGCTGCGCCTGACCTCCGGATACCATTGCGGATCGGGCGGCCCGCCCTGTTTTGTCCATTCGCCCATGTCGGCGACGGCGCGGGCAGGGCGGTAGCAATCGAACACCACCAGGGTCAGGCGTTTGGCCGCGATCGCTTTCTGGACAGCGGAGAGTGCCTTCGCCGCATCCTCGGTGAGGATGCAGACCGGGGCGCCATAGCCGTTCACCTTGCGGTGCAGAAAATTATCCGATCCGGCGTAGCGGATGTCCTGGCGGATCGAGGGGTCGACATCGGCGAGCCGGACAAAGCCGGCGGGGAGTGGGTCAGCGAGAGCAGGGAGGGTGATTGCCGTGACAAGGATTGTTGCTGCCAGTGCTGAGGCTGCCGACAGGAAAGGATCGCGCGAGGCACCCCCCTCTGCCTTGCCAGGCATCTCCCCCGCAAGGGGGGAGATTGTCAGCTTTGGCGTCCTGCTCCACCATTGATAACTGGCGAAAGCGGCAAGGACATCCGATCGCCCTCCTTGCGGGGGAGATCGCCGGCAGGCCAGAGGGGGGTGCCTCGGAACAGGCATGGGTGAAGTATCCCGCTATCCGCTGAGCCTGTGGAAAGCCAATTCCACGAATCGCTTGCAGCCGTCTATTCGACAAACACCTTCACGCTCGCCGCGCGTCCCGCGGCGTCGATGACGGTCAGCGTCGAATAGCCGGCGCCGTCGGGCTGCCAGGTCGCGGTGCGGCGACGGTCGATGCCCACCAGCGGCTTGCCGTTGGCGAGCCAGCGGAACGGCGCACGGCCGCCTTGCAGCTTCAGCACCAGCGGCGAGGCGTCGACCGAATTGGTGCCGAGATCGACGCGGGCGCCGTCGGGCGGGAAGATGATGGTCGGTGCGGGTTCGGTCACTGTCGCCTGCACCAGGCCGTCCGCCCCGGCGCCGAAGCGGGCGAGCGTCACCGGCAGGTCCTCGCGCCTGGGGCTGAACAGTCCGGGCGGCTTGCCCGGCAAGGGGACGGTGGCCAGGCCCGAGCGGACAAAACCCTCGAACAGGATGGGAGCGGCCGAGACATAACCGGACAGTCCGGGCACCGCGCCGGCGTCGGGACGGCCGACCCAGACACCGAGCACATAGCGGCCGTCGAAGCCGACCGACCACGCGTCGCGGTAGCCGTAGGACGTGCCGGTCTTGTAGGCAATGCCGCGCTGCAGGGCACCCTCGGGCGGCTTGACGCCCGACAGTATGTCGATGATCTGCCAGTTGGCCTGACCGTCGAGGATGGTGGCGCTGGTGCGCTCGGCATTGGCCGGCTCGGTGCCGTCATGCAGCGTGTGCGTCTTGCCGCCATTGGCGAGCCCTGTGTAGAGCTGGGCGAGGTCGCGCAGCGTGACGCCTACGCCGCCAAGGCCGATGGCCAGGCCCGGCGCCTCGTTGACCGGCAGTATGGGGCTGACGCCGGCCTGGCGGAAGCGCGCCATCAGCCGCGTTGGCCCGACCGCGTCGAGCACGCGGATCGCCGGCACGTTGAGCGACAGTTGCAGGGCTTGCCGGATGCTGACATCGCCCTGGTAGCCCATGTCGAAATTCTTCGGCCGGTAGCCGGAGAAATCGACAGGGCTGTCATCGATCAGCGTCTCCTGCGCCACCAGGCCCTGTTCGAAGGCAAGACCGTAGATGAACGGCTTCAGCGTCGAGCCGGGCGAGCGGACGATCTTTGTCATGTCGATCCAGCCGGAGCGGCTGGCGTCGAAGAAATTGGCCGAGCCGACTTCGCCAAGGATGTCGCCGGTGCGGGAGTCGGCCAGCACCATGGCGACCGACAGGCGAGGGCCGAGCTTGGTGGCCGCGTCCCTCGCCACCTGTTCCAGCCCCTCCTGGACGCTCTTGCGGATCGTCAGTTGCAAGGGCTGGCCGGGGACGGCCTTGGGCAACATCGCATAGGCGGCGTGCGCGGCGAGCGCCGGCAGCGTGCGGCGCAGGTCCGAGACATCGTCGAGGGCGGCCCGTGCGGCCTCGCGCTCGCCGAGCAGGCGGGAGGAGACCATTCGGGTCAGCACCCGGTCGCGGGCGGCGTGGGCGATCTTCAAATTGCGGTCGGGCCGACGCTTTTCCGGCAGCTGCGGCAGAGCGACGAGCAGGGCGGATTCGGAAACGGTGAGCCGTTTCGGCTCCTTGCCGAAATAGGCCAGCGAGGCGGCGCGCACGCCTTCCAGATTGCCGCCATAAGGCGCCAGCGTGAGGTAGCGTTCGAGGATTTCGCGTTTCGACAGCCGCCGTTCGATCTGGATGGCGCGCAGCATCTGCTTGATCTTGGAGCCGAGGCTGCGGCTTTCGCGCGGCTCGATCAGCCGGGCAAGCTGCATCGAAAGCGTCGAGCCGCCGGAAACGATGTGGCCGCTGGTGGCGAACTGGCCGGCGGCGCGCGCCAGCGCCAGCACGTCGACGCCCTCATGATCCCAGAAACGTTTGTCTTCATAGGTGACCAGCATGTCGACGAATTGCTGGTCGACCTGGTCGAGCCGGGTTTCGAGCCGCCAGTAGCCGTCCGGCGTGGCGAAGGCGCGCAACAACTGGCCATCGCGGTCCTGGACTTCGGTGGAGACCGTGAGTTCGGCTGGAAGCGGGGGCGGGAAGGCGCGGTCGAGTTCCCAGAGGGACGCGGCGGAAAGGGCGAGGATGCCGGCGCACCCTGCCGCTCCAACAGCGAATTTGCGAAGCATCTTCATGGCAGTAAAGATGCCCCCTCATCCGGCCGCTTCGCGGCCGCCTTCCCTCCGGTGGGGAGAAGAGACTGGCGCCAGCGCTGGCCGTCTCCTCTCCCCTCGGGGAGAGGTCGACCGAGCGAAGCGGAGGGCGGGTGAGGGGGCACTTTGCTCATCGCGTCCATCACCATCAGCGCCTTACGGCGCCTTGATCTCCATCATGCCGGTGGCGGTGCGGGCCGAGTATTGCGGCCGATACATGTCTTCCACCGTTGCCGCGGGGTGCGCATAGGTACCCGGCGTCACGGCGCGCACGACATAGGCGAGGGTCAGATTGTGGTCGTGGTCGCCGTCGGCCGGGTTGAATGCCGCGACGAAACGGTCGTCGCGGAATTCGAGATGGGCCGCATCGGTCTGCGCCAGCCACGAGAAGTTCGTCAACTGGGCGCTGGAGACCAGGCCGGGATTGTCGATCTCGAAGCCGGCCGGCAACAGGTCGGTGACCAGCAGGCGCGATGGCCATGTGTTCTGCTCGTTGACTTTGAGCACGACGACATAGCGTTCGTTCTGCGTCGCTTCGGTGACATTGGCCTCGGTGCCGTCGAGCTTGTAGTAGGTGCGGCTGATGGTGAAGCCATCGCCGCCGGCCGGCAGGGGCTGGACCGGCGACGCCACCGTGGTGACGACGGCCTGCAGCGGGGTCTTGCCGGTGTTGGCGATGGTCAGCGGGCTTTCGACAAGGTCAGAGCCTTCGACCTGGTCGGAGTAGCCGCCGGAATGTGCCGCGCCATTGACGGTCAGCGTGATCGTATCATTGCCTTCTTTCAGCGCGCGGGCCGCCAGCAGCATCCAGGATTCGTCCTGGGTGCTGGTCCAGCGGGCTTCGGCGCGTTCCCTGGTCACCAGCCTGATCAGCTCCGGCACGATTGTCGGTACCGGCTTGGATTCCGCCGCCAACGCCAGCATCGCCGCGCCATCACGCAGCCGCGAACCGTAGTCGGAGCGGTAGTAGTCGTAGTCGGTGGTCGACTTGGCCAACTGCAGGGCAGTCTTGAACGTCGATTCCGCACGCGGTGTATCGCCGTAGAGCGCCAGGCTTGCCGCCAGCTGGGCAACGGCCATCGGGCTGGAAAAAGCTTCGAGTTGCGTGTCCGCATAGTAGCGCAGGTCGCCGATCGAGGCCTTCTTGTTGCGGGCCAGAACGTAGAGGGCGTAGGCGATCTCGCTGCCCCGGTCCTGGACGCTCTGGTCGTAGCCGAGTGAGTTCTGCAGGTTGCTGAGCGCCTGGTTCATGGCCAGGCTCGGCACGTCGTATTTCTGCTCGCGCGCCCTGGTCAGGAAGTCGGTGACATAGGCATCGAGCCACAGATCGCCGGAGCCCGGCCCCCACAGGCCGAAGCTGCCGCCCGAGGCCTGATAGCTCAGAACCTTGTAGATGGCGTCCTGAATGCGGCCATGGATATCTGGATCGCTGGCCATGCCGATGCCTGACGCCAATTCATTGACGTAGAGAAGCGGCATGGCGCGGCTGGTGGTCTGCTCGGCGCACCCATAGGGGTAGCGGTCGAGCGTCATCAGCAGCGAAGGCACGTCGAAGGCGGCAGCCTGCGAAACGCCGACGCTGACAGAGGCGCCGTCGAGCAGGCTTGCCGCGAGCAGCTCCTTGTCGACGCGAAGCGCGCCGCCATCGCCCTTGAGGTCGACCACCAGGCGGGTGGTGACCGGTAATTGCGCCGGGCGCACCGGCACATAGAGCGTCTGCTCGACCTTGGTGCCGTCGGCATGGGCAAGCTTGATGGTGAGCGAGGCATTGCCGGCCGTCTGAGCGATCAGCGGCACGGTTAGCGTCTGGCGCTTGCCCTGGGCGAGCGTCAGCTTCTGGGGCAGGGGCTTGTCGCCCGTCGACAGGTCGCCCGTCGTTTCGATCGAGAACGCATAGTCGCCGGCCGGACCATCGGTGTCGGCGACGTCGAGGCGCATAACGGCGGCGTCACCAGGCGCCAGGAAGCGCGGCAGGCCGGCGGTGATGACCACGGGATCGCGCACGATCACGTCGGACTGGGCGTGGCCGACCGCGTCCTTGGTCCAGGCGACGGCCATGACGCGCACGGTGCCGTTGAACTGCGGGATGTCGAAGTCGACCCGCGCCTTGCCGTCGGCGTCAAGCTCGACGACGCCGGAAAAGAAGGCGACAAGCTTTTCGGTCGGCGGGCTGCCTTGCGCCTGCATGTTGGCGCCGTCGCCGCCGGTCCTGAGCTTGCCGGCGTTGCCCAGAGAACCGTCGATCAGGCGACCGTAGATGTCGCGGATTTCCATGCCCAGCATGCGCTGGCCGAAGAACCAGTTCTCCGGATCCGGCGCCTTGTAGCTGGTCAGATTGAGGATGCCGACATCGACGGCGGCAACCATGACATAGGCATTGCTGCCCGGCTGCACGCCGGCGACCGAAACCGGGATCGACAGCTGCTGGCGCGGCATGGTCTTGTCCGGTGGCGTCAAGGTGATGGCGAGCTTCTTCGAACCCGGATCGACCTTCAGCCATTTCACGCCGATGGCGCGGGCCGGCATGCGCGTCTCCTGCGCATCGCCCGGCCGGAACAGGGTTGCGGTGACATAGGCGCCGGCGCCCCAGTCGTCGCCGACCGGAATGTCGACGGTGCTGCCGCCGGCCGGCACTGACGCCGTGATGGTCTTCAACAGCTTGTCGGAGCCGATGTTGATCAAGAGTTCGCCGGCAAAATGCGGCGAGATTTTCAGCTTGGCCACTTCGCCGGCGGCATAATTGTCCTTGTCGAGGGCGATTTCGAGGCCGTCAGGCGTTTCGGTGGTGGTCGAGGAGACATACCAGCCGGCGTCGAACTCGTAGCTGGTCGCCGGTCCTTCCGGATCGGCGGTTTCAACCTCGAGCCTGTACTGACCCCAATCGACCGGCACGGAGACCGTTGCGTCGCCGTCGGCGTTGAGGTCGACCTGGCCGTTGGCGATCGACTTGGTGAAGGTCACCGGCTCGTAATTCCACGAATTGTTGGAGCGGTACCACTGGTAATTGCGTTCGACCTTGACCAGCGTCCATTGCGCGCCTTTCAGCGCCTCACGCTTGCCGTCGGGATCGACGGCGATCAGGCTGAACTTGGCCGTGCCGCCCTGCGGCACTTCATTGTCGGCGAAATCCGGACGAATGCCGATCATATGGCCCTGCGGGCGGATGCCGATGTTGAGCGAGCGCTCGATGGCGCGGCCGCCGGTTTCACGCATCCTGACCGTCACCTTGGCGTCGACCAGCTTGGTGGTCGAGGGCAGTTGGTCGACGGAGACCGGGAAGGTCGCCTTGCCGTCATCGCCAACCACCGGCAGATCGGCGAGGGGGGTGACCGTGGGTTCGGCCGACTGCTCGTCGGCGAGACCGAAGGAAAAGCCCTGGAAACGGTCCCAGTCGCGCGAAGTCGACAGCGTCAGCTCGCCTTCCAGCGCCAAGCCTGCTGCCGGCGCGCCATAGAGGAAGCGGCCGTCAATGTCGATGTTGGCGGTTTCGCCCTGGGCGATTTCCTGCTTGTCGGCCTTCATGTCGAATTCGATGCGATCCGGCACGAAATCCTCGACCAGGAACATCTGGCTGGCCACCGCGGGCTGCTTGGGATCGGTGTAGATCGACACCGACCAGGTGCCTCGCATGGCGTTGGGGGCGAGCGGCAGGTCGACGGCATGGCCGCCGGCCGATGCGCCGTCGCTGACGATACGGCGGTCCTCGACGCCGTCGGGGCGCGAGAAGATGAAGGTCAACGGCAGGTTTTCGACCGCCTTGGCGGCACCGTCGCGAGCAAGTGCGGCGACATGAACATCCTCGCCGGCGCGGTAGATACCGCGTTCGGTCCAGGCATAGACGTCGAGCGCACCTGGCGCCGCGCGCCCGGTGACGCCGCGGTCGGACAGGTCGAAGCCGGCCCGGCCCATGTCGAGGAAGACGAAGTCATTGTCGCCCTGCTTGGCCATCAGCACGGCCGGCACCATGCCGCCGTCGCCGCGCGTCAGGCCGGGGTTGAAGACGGCATGGCCGTCGGCATCCGACGTCGCCGTGCCCAGAACCTCATTGTTCCTGGCGACCAGCGTCAGTTCGGCGCCGGCGATCGGCTTGGCGCTGCCCAGCGAACGGGCAAAGACATTGAGCCCGTCCTGACCGGTATAGGTCGACAGGCCGATGTCGGAGACGACGAACCATTGCGTGGCCATCGAGTTGTAGTCGTCGCTCTTGTTGTTGACGGCCTGGGCGGTCAGCACGTAGACGCCGGGCTTGCGCTGCGGCACCGCCTCGTCGACCGGGAAGGAGGTGGTGACCTCCTTGTTGAGGTCATTGGCGATGTCGAGCTGGCCTTGCCAGACCGGCGCGCCCATCTGCTCGGAAATGTTGGAGATGTCATAGCCGTCCAGCTGGTGCAGGAACTGGTAGCCCGACAGAAGCTGTGCCAGCGAACGATCGCCGATGCGATAGAGCTTCATCTCGGCGGCGTTCATGTTGACGGTAACGATCGGAATACCGCGGCGCGCGCCGGCCGGCAGCACGAAGCTATCACCGGTGAAGCGGGCGGACGGTGCGCGGTCCTGGACATAGATCGACAGCACCACGGGTGCCGCGGTCACTTCGCCGATTGCCGCCGGCAGGCCGGCGCGGAAGGTGACGTCGTAGTGCTGGCCATGCTCCAGCCCTTCGACGCAGATCTGCTTGTCCTTGGCCTCGACGCCCTTGGGCGGTGCATTGTCGACGGTGACGAATTGCGCGTAATCGACGCCGGTCTTGACCAGATCTTCGGAGAATTGCGCGCAGATGCGCGGCGCGCTGGTGTCGGCGTCGATGGTGTGGTCGATAACGCGGAAACCCTTGCGCGCCTTCAGATCGGCATAGTCGGCCTGGACCGCCGGCGACGGGTTCAGGGCAAGGCTCGCCTCATAGGCCTGTAGCGCCGGCCGGTAGAGATCGCGCTTGTCGAGGCCGTTGCCGAGCAGCGCCAGCACTTCGGCGCGCGTCTTGGTGGTGCGCAGTAGTTTATAGGCATTGAATGCGGCCGAAGTGCCGTTCGTCGGCAAAGTGGAAGCTTCGGATGTGCTGGCGGCGGGCTGCACGGCCAGCGTTTCACGCGCCAGGTTGAGCCAGAGCTGGCCATCATCGGGCAGTACCGAGACAGCGGCCTCGTATTTCAGCATGGCGGAGCGGTGGTCGCCGGTCAGCACGGCCTGTTCGGCGGCACTCAGCAAGGCAGCCATGCCTTCTGTCGGCTTGTCATAGGCCGGGCCGAGCAGCTTGTTGCGGTATTGCTGGGCCTGGTCGGCCATCCAGTTGGGGAAAAAGGCGAGTTCCGGCGGCGCGCCGATATCAGGATCGCCATCGATGTTGACGACCTTGCCGGCGACCGCGCCGTTGAAGGTTTTCAACTGGTTGTAGTCGGATTTGAGGAAGCACCATTTGGCTTTTTTATTGTAGGTGAAGGCGCGGCAGGCCGGGTCTCCCAGGCATGTCGTCTTGCACTGGTCGATTGTCACATTCTGGTCGGACCTGAGATCAAAACCGAAATAATCGGAATTGTCCGTTGTCGCGATACGCCGGGCCTCGGCCGCCTGCGAGACGCTGCTCCAGGCCAGGACATTGGCCCAGGCAAAAAACAGGAGAATCAGAATCGAAAGACCACGAGCCGCGCGCATTGCCATAACACCCCTCCAGACACAGCTGACGTCCGGGCATGATCAAGCTTCAGTCAGGCTTGTCAACACAAGGACGCGGCAGGGTTCCGCCTGCCAACGGTTTCCTTTCCGGTCGATGACCGGTAGTACCTCCATAGGACAGGGGATCACGCTTTCTTGCGGCGACGCAAAAGGTGTGAATTCCAAGCCCGTCCTATTTCAGACAATTGGATTGTGGCCCCTTTACGAGCGCTTCAGAACTTCATTCCAATTTTAGTTTTGTAACCTAGGTTGTCTTAATGCCGGCGCATGAAGAGCAGATGTCAGGAGGTCGCGCGCCAGGGCGTGCGCTTCCGCGCGCCCTGCTGCTGGCCATGATGTGCTCGACCGTGCTCGTCGCCGAATCGTCCCCGGCGGCCGCTTTCGAGCTTTTCGGCATCAAGCTGTGGGGATCGTCCAGCGACGAGGATGCCGACATCGTCGATCCGCTGCGCTACGCCGTGACCATCAATGCCCCCGATGCCGACAAGAACCTGGTCAAGAAGCTCGAAAATGCCTCGGCGCTGAAGAGCGACGAGGAGCGTCCGGTTTCAGGCTCGCTCGGGCTGATGGCCAAGGCGCGCAGCGACCGCGAACAGCTTGTCGCCGCGCTCTATGCCGATGCCCGCTACGAAGGCGTCGTCACCGTCACCATCGACGGCAAGCCGCTCGACGATTTGCCGCCGGATGCCGAATTCAAGGGTCCGCAGCCGGTTCCCGTGGCGATCGACATTGCTACCGGGCCGAAATTCACCTTGGGCAATATCAGGCTGCAAGGCGACGCGGCAGGACTGATGAGCGCCGATTATGGCCTGATATCAGGCGGCGACGCCGGATCCGGCGCAGTGCTCAAGGCCGAGGCGCTGATCGTGCGGACGCTGAAGGAGCAAGGCAGGCCGCTGGCAGAGGTGACGGACCGCCAGATCGTCGCCGACCATGCCACCTCGACGCTCGACGTGACGCTGACGGTCGCCGCCGGACCGGTCGCCGGCTATGGCCCGACCACCGTGGAAGGCACCGAGAAGGTCGACCGCGACTTCACCGAATACATGACCGGCCTCAAGCGCGGCCGGCAATACTCGCCGCAAGAGATCGACGATGCGCGCGACCGGTTGCTGGCGCTCGAGGTCTTCAACAGCGTGACGTTCAAGGAAGCCGACACGCTCGATGCCGACGGCAACATTCCGATCGGCGTCCAGGTCAGCGAGCGCAAGCCACGCTATTTCGGCGTCGGCGGCACTTTTTCCAACACCGAGGGGCTGGGCCTTGAGGGCTATTGGGGCCACCGCAATTTGTTCGGCCGGGCCGAGAAGCTGCGCATCGATGGCAAGATCAGCGGCATCGGCAGCAACGATCTCGGCGAACTCAACTACAATGCCGGCATCATGTTCGAGAAACCCGGTGTGATCGGACCGGCATCGAAGTTCTTCGCCAGCGTCAAGACGGTGCTCGAACATCCTGATGCCTATGACCATTTCTCGATCAAGGGCAGCACCGGACTGTCCTACGAACTGACCAAGAAGCAGACGGTTTCCGCCGAGGTGGCGCTCGACTATTCCCGCATCCACGACGCTTTCGGCAAGCACAAATACCTGATCGCCAGCATTCCGCTGCAATATGTCTACGACAACAGGGACAACCGCCTGAACCCGACCAGCGGCTTTCGGGTGCTGGCCTATGCCGAGCCGAGCTACGACATTTTGAATGGTGCGGCCTTCCTGAAGCTGAGGGGCGAAGGGTCGGCCTATCAGTCGCTGGATTCGGCTTCCAAGTTCGTGCTGGCCGAACGTGTCGCCATCGGTTCGATCGTGGGCACCGGGCTTCAGAATGTGCCGGCCGACCGGCGCTTCTATTCCGGCGGCGGCGGTTCGGTGCGCGGCTACGCCTATCAGGGCATCGGTCCGAAGGATTTCACCGGCCAGCCGATCGGCGGCCTGTCCTTCTTCGAAACCTCGGTCGAGATGCGCATCGCCATCACCGACACGATCGGCATCGTGCCGTTCGTCGATGCCGGCACCGTGTCGACCAAATCGGTTCCCGATTTCTCCGATGTCAAGGTCGGCGCCGGCGTCGGCCTGCGCTATGTCACGCCGTTCGGGCCGCTGCGCATCGACGCGGCCGTGCCGCTCAACCGCGATCCGGGCGATCCGCATTTCGGCATCTATGCCGGCATCGGACAGGCATTCTGAGCGATGAAAACAGTCTGGCGCATCCTCCGCATTGTTCTCTACACCCTGCTGATCGTGATTGCGGGAGCGATCGGCGCGCTGGTGGTGCTAACCAAGACCGAGCGCGGCCGCGACAATCTCGCCGGCATCATTTCGCGGCTGGCATCGACCGACGACCGCAAGATCACGGTCAGCGGCATAGACGGCATCTGGTCGGGAGCCCTCAGCGTCGACCATGTCGTGCTGGAGGATCGCGAGGGTGCCTGGCTGGTGGCGCGCAAGGTGGCCGTCGACTGGTCGCCGCTGGCGCTGCTGTCGAAAAACTTCAGCGCCGACCGCATCGCTGCCGAGCGCATAGAACTCGCCCGGTTGCCGGTGGCCAGCACGCAGC
>NZ_RZPL01000570.1:0-3878 GCF_004022805.1 Mesorhizobium sp. M7A.F.Ca.CA.002.04.1.1
GGTGCTGCCTGTTCGGCCGGCGCCTGCTCGGTCTGCTGCTGCTGGTCACGCTTCTTTCTGCGCGGCTGCTGTTCCTCTGCCGGTGCTGCCTGTTCGGCCGGCGCCTGCTCGGTCTGCTGCTGCTGGTCACGCTTCTTTCTGCGCGGCTGCTGTTCCTCTGCGGGTGCTGCCTGTTCGGCCGGCGCCTGTTCGGCCTGCTGCTGCTGATCACGCTTCTTCCTGCGCGGCTGCTGTTCCTCGGCGGGAGCGGCCTGTTCGGCGGGCGCCTGCTCGGCCTGCTGCTGCTGGTCGCGCTTCTTCCGGCGTGGCTGCTGCTCCTCGGCGGGCTGCTCGCTCTGGGCAGGCGCGGCCTGCTGTTCAGGCTCGGCCTTCTTGCGCTCGTGTTTCTGTTCGGGTTCCGCCTGCTGCTTCTGCGCGCAGGCCTCGGCCGATTCGCCCTCGGCGCATGCTGCTTGCGCCAGGATGAATGGGGTTGCCGTGCGCTGGGCAAGACCGGACGCGACACTTCCCTGAAGCGGGAACGCGCCCAACGGCGCGGATGCCATCAACAGGCCAAGTGCGGTGCCTGCCAGAATCCGTGGTTGGCGTTTCATCGAAATTCTCCTTGTGGGGTCCCATCCTTGCCGAAACCGATCTTGTGCCGATTGGTTCCAGTCTGGCACGGATAGAGGCCGTACGGGGCGATTGACCGACCTTTTGAAGGCAACTTCATGTCATTCACCTGGCGATAGCCGCAATTGCGACCATTGCCGCGCTTGACCTTGCCCGCGGCCGGGGCCACATCCGGGAAATGGAAACGCCATTCTGGAAAACCAAGGCGCTGGAGGCGATGAGCCCGGCCGAGTGGGAATCGCTGTGCGACGGCTGCGGTAAATGCTGCCTGTCAAAGCTTGAGGACGAGGACACTGGCGAGATCTACTGGACCAGCGTCGGCTGTCGGCTGTTCGACGCCGAGACCTGCCGCTGTTCGGACTACGCCAACCGGCTGGCGCGCGTTCCCGATTGCGTCGGGCTGACGCCGCAGAATGTGCGAACCATCAGTTGGCTGCCCAGTACCTGTGCCTATCGGCTGGTTGCCGAGGGCCGCGACCTCTACTGGTGGCACCGGCTGGTGTCTGGCAGCGCCGAGACCGTGCATGAAGCCGGCATCTCGATGCGCGGCCGGGTCAAAGCGAGTGAAACCGATCTTGCCGAGCCGGAAGACTATTTTGACTATGTGCTGGACGAGGAGCCGTAGGACCAGCGGCGGCGAGCAACAGCCTTACGTTCCACGACTTCCGGCCAATCCGCGGGCTCGGAATAGGGCGCCGAGTCAGGCATTCCGGCCTTCACCAAGGGCTGGGGACGGTGGCGAATGGCCGGAACTTCCTTCTTCCCGCCATATGAACCGGAGATGAACGGCAGGTTCGTAAAGAGTTCAGACAGGCAAGCGCATTCTCCCCCCATCGGTTCACGAGGACGGGCGAAGGCCCGCAAAAAGGAGAGAAGACGATGTTCAACACGATCAAGACGGCAGCCCTTTCGGCCCTGGTCGGTCTCGGCACACTGGCGGCCGTTCCCGCCCACGCCGACAGCCTCTATCTCGGCTTCGGCAACAACAACGACCCGCGTTTCGGCGTCTATACCGGTGACGACGGTTATCGCCATCGCCGTGATGAACGCCGCGGCGACTGGCGCCGTGGCTGTTCGCCGGACCGCGCCCTCGACAAGGCCGAACGCATGGGTCTCCACCGTGTCCGCATCGTCGACGTCAACCGTCGTACGGTGAAGGTGGCGGGCCGCCAGGACGGCGACCGTGTCGTGGTGGTGTTCGCCAATGAGCGCGGCTGCCCGGTTATCTATCGCTGAGGTTCGACAATTAAGGCCGACCCCTCTTTGAGGGTCAGCCTGGCAGCATGATCTTTAGCAAGATCAGCTGGGACTAGCGGAGCCCCTTTCCGTTTGAAGGGTGTGGCTCGAAAAAACCCCGCGGGAGCAATCCCGCGGGGTTTTTCATGCGCGCTATTGGCTGGTGATGCATCGGTGGCTGGGCAAGACCCAGCCACGGATCCTCAGAGCCGCTTACTTCAGTTCGAAGGTGACGGTCACCTGGACATTGTAGGAATTCTCGCCGGCCTGCACGGGAGCCGCGCCACCCGCCGCGGCATCGAAGGCCTTGGCGTTGATCGGCATCGGCGCCGGCGCAATGTTCTGATCTGATATCTCGAGCACCCGGCCGAGGCTGGCGCCTGCGGCCTCGGCCAGCGTCTTGGCCTTGGCCATGGCGTTGGCGACCGCCTTCTTGCGCGCCTCGGTGACCGTGGCTGCCGGGTTGTCATTGGTGAAGGCGATGCCGCCACCCTGGTTGACGCCGAGCGACACCGCCTTGTCGAGGATCTCGCCGGTCTTGTCGACATCGCGCACCCGCACCGAAAGCGTGTTGGTCACCTGATAGGCGACGAGTTCGGCTTCCTGGCTGCCGTCCGGCTTGTTGGTGTAGTTGTAGCGCGGGTTGATCTGGATGCCGGCGGTCTGCAGGTCCCGGTCCTTGATGCCGGCGGACTTCATCGCCGCGATCACGGCGGCCATGGCGTCATTGTTGGCGTCGAGCGCGGCGCGCGCGGTCTTGGCCTCGCGCATGACGCTCAGCGTCAGGACCGCCAGATCGGGGGCCACGGTTGCTTCGCCTTCGCCCGACACGATGATGCGGGGCGGCGTCGGCAGATCGGTGGCTCCAGCCATCGCCGGAAAAGCGATTGCAGCGGCGAGCGCGAGAGGCAAAAGATGTCTGGTCATGAAAATCTCCTTGGTCTGCGATCAAGTCGCAGACGTCGCGTAGAGCGCGATTATGGGTTGATTTGGGCGATCTGGGGAAGCCCGTCGGGAAAGCCTTGTGCCGCGATGCGAAAAACATTAATCCAGCCCGCGTGGGGCCTGTAGCTCAATGGTTAGAGCCGGCGGCTCATAACCGCTTGGTTGGGGGTTCGAGTCCCTCCGGGCCCACCATTACCGTTAGGTCCGTTCCGGACACATAGGTTACGGTTTATACCGGAGACATGGGTAACACTTTTGGCCCGAAGGGGTTTTGGAGTGGTTCGAGCCTGCATGTCTCATCGTCGAAATATCCCAAATCATAGTCCATGAAGCTAGCCAGCCAGATATGGTCCTCGACCTGTTTGATTCCGACGGTCTGGCCGGCAAAGACAAGGCTGAGGTTGATCTTCTTGCGGTTATAGCAGATGCGGCCGCAGGTGGTGACGGTGACGGCCTTGTCGTGAAACGGGTGGTCGAGATCGGGCAAGCCGGTGTAGGGACGCGTTGAGGGCGTGTAGCGCTCGGCCGGGCAGTCCATGTCGAGCGCCTGGTGCGGGCGTTGTGAGTTGAACTCGTCGATGAAGTCATCGAACCTGGCCTGCTGTTGAAGGAAATTGGCGCCGGCCGGTTTGGTGGTCTCCTTCTTGAGGGTGAGGTGCATGCGCTCATGGCGGCCATTCTGCTGCGGACAGCCCGGCTTGATGCGCTCGATGTCGATGCCCAGGCGCAGCCACCAGACCGACAGTTTGCTGAGATTGAACAGCGCGTTGGGGCTGGCGAAGGGAACGCCATTGTCGGTCCTGATCGCGCTGGGCAGGCCGAACTCTTTGAAAACGCTTTCGAACACGGTGAAGGCATAGGCTTCCTTGGTGGTCGAGAGCGCCTCGCAGGCGATGAGATAACGGCTGGCGAAGTCGGTGATGGTCAGCGGATAGCAATAGCGCCGATCGGCGAGCATGAACTCGCCCTTGTAGTCGGCACACCAAAGATCGTTAGGGCGACAGCCGTTTGAAAGTGGTGTCCCCGTCGCCCTGTTGCGCCTGCGCTTGCGGCGCTCGACCATGCCGTGGCGGTCGAGCACGGCA
>NZ_RZPL01000571.1:0-3858 GCF_004022805.1 Mesorhizobium sp. M7A.F.Ca.CA.002.04.1.1
TTGCTGCTGGCATTCGGCACCGCCAAGGCGGTCAGCCGCGCGGCCATCGAGGATCTGCGGAAAGTCGACGGGATTTCCGAGCAGGTGGCGAAACTGGTCTACAATCACTTCCACGAGAGTTGAAAAATCTGGCACTTTCATCTGGCCTGTCGAATCTGGCCTGTTGACCCCCCACATTCGCTTCTGATTTGAGTAGGCAGGCAGAAAGAGTTTCCCGGATATGGCCAAGCGCGCGTTCAACCTGCCCAACATGCTCACCTACGCCCGCATCGTCGCGGTGCCGATGGTGGTGCTGTGCTTTTTTCTCGAAGGACATCTGAAGTCGAGCGACTTTGCCCGGTGGTCGGCGCTGATCATCTTCCTGCTCGCCTCGATCACCGATTATCTGGATGGCTATCTGGCGCGCGCCTGGCAACAGACCTCCAACATCGGCAAGATGCTCGACCCGATCGCTGACAAGCTGCTGGTCGCCACCTGCCTGCTGCTGCTGGCTGCGGACACCGATCGCCATGCGGGCATTGCCGGCTGGTCGTTGTGGGCGGCGATCATCATCCTGTGCCGCGAAATCCTCGTCTCGGGCCTGCGCGAATATCTGGCGGCGCTGAAAGTCTCGGTGCCGGTGACGCAGCTGGCAAAATGGAAGACCGCCATCCAGATGGTCGCCATAGCGTTCCTCTTGGCCGGACCGGCCGGCGACAAGATCTTTCCGCTGACCACCCAGACCGGGCTGGTGCTGCTGTGGATCGCGGCGTTGGTCACACTCTACACCGGCTACGACTATTTCCGCGCCGGCCTCAAGCACATCATGGACGAGTGAGATGACGACCCGGCTCATCTATTTTGCCTGGGTGCGCGAGCGCATCGGCATGCCCGAGGAAGACGTCGACTTGCCGGCTGGCATCGAGACGGTCGCCGATCTCCTGCGCTGGCTGAAATCGCGCGGCGAGGGCTACGAGCACGCGCTGCAATATCCTGACGTCATCCGTGTCGCTATCAACCAGGAGCATGTCGAGCACCGCGAGAAGATCGCGGGCGCCCGCGAAATCGCGCTGTTCCCGCCGATGACCGGGGGCTGAAATGACCGGCGGGATCATACCTGTCGTGCGCATTCAGCGCCAAGATTTTGACGTCGCGGCCGAAATCGCCAGACTGACGCAAGGCCGCGCCGATATCGGCGCCGTGGTGAGCTTCTCAGGCCTTTGCCGCGACGAGCAGGGCGCGCTCTCAGCGCTCGAGCTCGAACACTATCCCGGTATGGCCGAAGCAGAAATCGCCCGCATCGCTGCTGAAGCGGTCGAGCGTTGGCCGTTGCAGGGGCTCACCGCCATCCACCGCCACGGGAAGATCGCGCCCGGCGAGAGCATCGTGCTGGTGGTGGCAGCCTCCGCGCACCGCCATGCGGCGTTCGAGGCGGCGAATTTTCTCATGGACTATCTCAAATCGCGCGCGCCCTTCTGGAAGAAGGAGCATCGGGCTGACGGCTCGGAGGGTGGCTGGGTCGAGGCCAAGGAAGCCGATGCAACGGCCGCGCAACGCTGGAAAGCGTCCGAATAAGATCCGCCGCAGCCATGCATTGACCGCAATCCTTTGGCCAATTGGCGGAATTGGTCAGCCTGGGCATTGGCAACCCGTGGCATTGGCAGCCCAGGGCATTGGCAGCCCGGGGTGAGGGAGATGGTCATGCTGGACAGGATCGCGGAGTTCTTCATCTTCGGTTTCGTGCCTCTGGTCGTCGGCATATTGGCCGTTCCTGAGCAGTCTGTTGCCGCCGAAAAGGCAGTGAGAGGCGAAGTGATCTATCGCGAGCGCATTGCCTTGCCGCCCAGTGCCGTGCTCTCTGTGCAACTTGCCGATGTGTCGCTGGCCGATGCGCCGGCCACCATTATCGGCGAGCAGAAAGTGAAGCCGACCGGCCAGGTGCCGATCAGCTTCGAGATCAAATTCGACCCTTCCGTCATCCGGTCGCAGATGACTTACGCGTTGCAAGCCCGCATCACCGTCGACGACAAGCTCCTGTTCATCTCCGATATGCGCCATCAGGTCGATCCGCTGACCGACGTGCCGCAGACCATCATGCTGAAGATGGTCGCCCCGAACGCCGAGCCGACGGTTTCGGTCTTCGACCAGCTCTGGCTGGTCGACTATGTCGACGGCATCGGCGTCATCGCTGCCCCGCAAGCGACATTCAGGGTCAGCGAGGCCGGCAAGGCGGGCGGCAGCGGCCCCTGCAACACCTATTTCGCCACCGCCAAGGTCAATGGGCAAACGATCGTGATCGGAGACATCGGTTCGACCTACAAGGCCTGTGCGCCAGAGGTGATGGCCGAGGAAAAGGCGCTGTTCGATGCGCTGGCCAAGGCGGCGTCATACCGCGTCGAGGCCGGCAAGCTCATCATATCAGGCAAGGATGGCCGCGAGATCCTGCGCTTTAGCGCGGCGAGCTGACCCCCAACGAAAAAGGCCGGCGAAACGCCGGCCTTCTTTTTACGGAATCCAAGGTCTGGATCGTCGGCTCAGCCGACGATCTCGGTGTCCGAGAACCAGTACTTGATCTCTTCTGCCGCGGTCTCCGGTGCGTCGGAGCCGTGCACGGAGTTTTCGCCGATCGACAGCGCATGAACCTTGCGGATGGTGCCTTCGGCGGCGTTGGCCGGGTTCGTGGCGCCCATCACTTCGCGGTTCCTGGCAATGGCGTTCTCGCCTTCCAGCACCTGGACGACGGTCGGTGCCGACGACATGAATTCAACCAATTCGCCGAAGAAAGGACGGTCCTTGTGGACGGCATAGAAGCCTTCCGCTTCGCGGCGGCTCATCCAGACCCGGCGCGAGGCGATGACACGCAGGCCTGCCTCTTCCAGCATCCTGGTGATGGCGCCGGTGAGATTGCGCCGGGTTGCGTCCGGCTTGATCATGGAAAATGTGCGTTCGAGCGCCATGGGTCGTCCTTGTCTGAGAATGGAATTGAGAGTGGCGGGCTCTATACAAGCCGCCCGGCCCATTGCCAAGGGCCCCCGATCAGACGGCTGCACAGCAACGCTTTGCTTGCTATAGTCGCGTGCCGGCGCCGCGCTGAGGTCGGGCCGTATGGAGACAACATGACCATGACAGACGATCGTCAGGAACGCATTCGCAACCGTGCGCACCAGATCTGGCTGCAAGAGGGCCAGCCGGCTGGACATCATGAGCGCCATTGGCATCAGGCGGCGGCGGATGTCGACCAGGAGGACGCCACGGACAAGTCGGCAGCCAAAAAGCCAACCAAGAAGGCAGCTGGCGCCGCCAAGCCAAAAGCCGCCCCCAAGGAGGCAAAGGCTGCCACGAAGGCCGGCAAGCCAAAGAAGGCGGCCAAGTAAGTTACTGCTTTACGGCGTCAAGCCGCGGCGGCGACCTTTCGCCCCAGCCCGCCATGCAGGTCGAGGCAGCGGGCGAACCACTGCGCCACCACGTCGCCGTCGTCGAGCAATTGGTAGGGCGAGGCTATGCGCGCCCATTGCAAGGCGCCGAAGACGATATAGTCGCCAAACAGCGGCGCCGCGCCGCCGATGAACGGCTGATAGAAGAGCATCGAGCGCAATGGCTCCAGCGAGGCTCTGAAAGTGCCGAGCCCGGCCTCCCTGGCGGCCGTCACCTCCTCCAGCCTCTTGCCAAGACGCTGCTCCCGGCTTTGGCGGAAATAGACGGCGTTTTCCGCGTCCTGCATGGCATGAAGGTCCATGATGGCCGCGGTGGTCACGTAGGGATGAATGGTCACTTGCGACCAGCGTTCGATGAAGCGCGCCATCGCCTCGCCGCCTTCACCGCCAAACAGCGTCGGCCGGTCCGGATAGGCTTCATCGAGATAGAGCGCGATGGCGAAAG
>NZ_RZPL01000572.1:0-3849 GCF_004022805.1 Mesorhizobium sp. M7A.F.Ca.CA.002.04.1.1
ATGCTGGCTCTGCCGGCCTTCCTGCAGCGCGGCTCCGGCCTGCGCGCGGATGCGGCTGATGTCGACGACGCCTTCCGGCTCACCGGCTTCTTCTTCAACCGCCACGTCTATGAGCCGCGCGGCATCGAGCCGCCGGACGCTCGTACCGGCTTCCTCGCCGCCTTGCGCAAACATCACGCACGCGGCAAGGCCATAGCTGGCGAGGACGCAGCCAGAGAAATCCTCACATGAGCGAAGTCGAACTTTATCCTGGCCGGGTCTCACCGCTCGGCCTCGGCACCATTCCGCACGCCGACATCCTGAAATACACCGGTTTGGAATTGCTGCAGCGCATCGTCGACGGCAAGTATCCGGCGCCGCCGATTTCCTTCCAGCTGAATTTCACTCTCACCGAAGTCTCGGAAGGGCGCGCTGTCTTTCGTGGCATGCCGAGCGAGCGCCATCTCAACCCGCTGGGCAGCGTGCATGGCGGCTGGGCGGCGACGCTGCTCGATTCGGCACTGGCCTGTGCCGTGCAGACGCTGCTCGAAAAGGGCGAGGCCTATACGACGGCGGAGTTCAAGGTGAATTTGACGCGTCCCATCACGCCGAAGACCGGCGAAGTGGTCTGCGAGGGCAGGGTTGTTCACAAGGGCCGCACGTTGGCGGTGTCGGAAGCGACGCTGAAGGATGGCGGCGGCAAGCTGCTGGCTTTCGGCACCGAAACATGCTCGATCTTTCCGGCCGCCAATCTGGCGGCGCGCTGAGTTTTCTGGCCGTTTGGCCGCCGCATTTGCATGTCAGTGAGACGAAACGTCAGTGAAAACTGGCCTGGTTTGGGGGAACCGCCATGTTTGAGAGCCTGATCGGCCTTGTCGCCATCATCGCCTTGTTCGTCATCATTTCGCGCCAGCAGAGCCGCATCGGCCTTGTCGAGCGCGAGCTTGGCGCGCTGCGCAGCCTTGTGCTCTCGGGAGCCGTGCCGCCTGCGGCCAAGCCGTCCGAACAGACGGTGGCCGACAACGTGCCCGCCGATGTGATTCCAGCCGTTGCGGCAGCGGCCGACATTCCCTCTCCAGCGACAAGCGAGCCGGTCGCCGCACCGGCGCCACCCACGGAAACGGAAGACTCGACCGGCGAGATCGTGTCCGGGCCGTGGACCGCTCCAGAACCGGCGCCGAAGGCGGTGGAACCCGCGGAGCTTCCCGGAGCGACGAAAGCCGCCCGCCAATCCGATGTCGAAACCGCGCTCGGCACCCGCTGGGCGGTCTGGGTCGGCGGCATCGCCCTGGCGCTGGGCGGTCTGTTCCTGATCCGCTACACCATCGAAGCCGGCATTTTCGGCCCCGGCGTACGGCTGACCATGGCCGGCGCGCTCGGCCTTGTGCTGGTCGTGGGCGGCGAGTTCGTCCGCCGCACCGGCTTCAAGATGCCCGTACAAGGCGCCGCGGGCGCCTATATTCCGGCGATCTTGACAGCGGCCGGTGCCTTCATCCTGTTCGGCACCGTCTACGCCGCGCATGGCATTTACGGTTTCATCGGGCCGGCGCTCGCCTTCACGCTGCTTGGGGCCATCGGTGTGGCAACCATTGCCGCTGCGCTCGTCCACGGCCAGGCGCTGGCCGGCGTCGGCCTTGTCGGCGCCATGGTGACGCCGGTGCTCGTCGCCTCGCAGGCACCCAATCCCTGGGCGCTGTTCGGCTATCTCGCCATCGTGCTTGCCGCCACCGGCGTCATCGCCCGCATGCGCGACTGGAAGTTGCTGATGGCGGCTGCCTTTTTCGGCACCGGTGTCTGGACCATTCTCTATATGACCGATGCGCCGGGGGCGAACCTCTCTGCGATCCTGCTCATCGACGCCGTCACGCTGGCCGTGCTCGCCCTTGTCTGGCTCGCTCGCCGTGGCGACGAAACCACGCCAGACAGGGCTTTCGACTGGCCGTCCATCGTGCCTGGCCTGTTCGTCGCATTCTCGGCACTGGGCCTGTCGGTAGACCCGGCCTTTGCTGCCGCCGGCTATGCCTTGCCGGGCGCGGTGGTGATCGCCGCGATGGTGGCGGTCACGCTTTATCGTCCGCTGGCGCTGCCGCTCCTCTATGCCGCGGGACTGGTCACGGTGCTGATCTATCTCGGCATTATCCCGCCAACCTCGATCGCTTCCGATTTTTCGGGCGGCGCCCTGGGCGTCGACGGACTGCCGGTGGCCACGTCCAACGCGCTGACCTTGCGCATCGGCATCGCACTCGGCCTGGTCTTCATCGGCGCCGGCTTCTGGGCCGCGCGCCGGTTCGCCGCTGGGACACAGATACGTGCGGCCTCATGGGCGGCGTGGGGCGTCATCGTCCCGCTGGTCGTCCTGCTGGCGCTCTGGTTCACTTTCGGCAATCTCGACCGTGACCCTGTCTACGCCGCCGCAGCGGCACTGTTGGTCGTCATTTTCGCCGCCGGCGGCGAGTGGATCGCGCGGGCCGAGGAGCCGCCGCTCAAGGGCGGTGTCGCGGTCTCGTTTGCCCTGGGCGGCGCGGCCATCGCCGGGCTCCTGCTCATGCATATGGCTTTCGATTCCGGCTGGACCACCATCCTGCTCGGTGCGGCGGCCATCGTGCCGGCGCTGGCCACGCGCTGGCGCTCCTATCCGGTGCTCGGCTGGATTTCGGTCGGCGCGGTGATCGCGGTGCTTGGCCGTGTCGCCTTCGACCCGACCATTGTCGGCGCCGGCTTCCTGTCGACGACGCCGGTGTTCAACTGGCTGCTGCCGGGCTACGGCGTGCCCGCACTGGCCTTCGGCTTCGCCGCGTGGCAGCTAGCGCGCACCACCAACGGCCGACCGCGCCTTGCCATGGAAGCGGCGGCGGCGCTGTTTGCGCTGCTCACGCTCGCCATGCTGGTGCGCCACGCCATGCATGGCGGCGTCATCGACACGGGTGCCATGACGCTCGCCGAACAGTCGATCTACACCCTGATCGCCATCGGCGCCGGCGCCATCCTGGTCGCCATCGACATGCGCTCGCCAAGCTCGGTGCTGCGCTATGGTTCGATGGCCGCCGGTGTGGCCTCGGTCGCTTTCATCGTTGTCAGGCATTTCGTGGTGCTGAATCCTTTGCTTACCGACGAATCGACCGGCCGTATCCCGGTGTTCAACCTGTTGTTCCTCGCCTATCTCCTGCCGGCGGTCGCCGCCGGGGGACTGGCGCTCTACGCCAGGGACAAGCGGCCAAAATGGTATGCGCAGATGCTGGCCGTGGTGTCTGCCGCGCTTGCCTTCGCCTATGCCACGCTGTCGGTGAGGCGCCTGTTCAAGGGCGAATTCATCGGCCTGTGGAGCGGCCTCGGCCAGTTGGAAACCTACACCTATTCGGCGCTCTGGCTGGTGATTGGCGTTGCGCTGCTCTCAGCTGGCGTCTGGCTGAAATCGCAGGTGCTGCGCATCGCTTCGGCCGCGCTGATCGCGATCGCCGTGCTGAAGGTCTTCATATTCGACATGTCGGAGTTGGAAGGCGTACTCCGGGCGCTATCCTTCATCGGCCTCGGCGCGGTTCTGATCGGTATCGGCCTGTTCTATCAGCGGCTTTTGACACGGGCGGCGAGGGAAAACGGATAAAGGCAAGCAAGAACAATAAGATTTCACCCCGACCGGGAATAAATCGGCACTCGCCAGCGTTATCTCATTGCTTGGGTGACCGGGGCGGGAGACCGCTTCGCGCTGGCCGCTTGCGCCGCGCCCGGAAGGCGCGTTCAATCCAGATCAACAAGGGCGACCTCGAAACCAGCGGTCATGGACGAAAAGAAGGCAGCAATCCTTGGCGAAATACCGCGCCTGCGCCGTTACGCACGCTCGCTTTTGCGCGACCGCGACGCTGCCGACGACCT
>NZ_RZPL01000573.1:0-3827 GCF_004022805.1 Mesorhizobium sp. M7A.F.Ca.CA.002.04.1.1
CTACATGCGCGGCCAGGCTGCCGACTATGATGGCTGGCGCCAGGCCGGCATTGCCGGCCTGGCGCCAGCCATCATAGTCGGCAGCCTGGCCGCGCATGTAGATCATGCCGTTGATCGATGAACAGCCGCCGAGCACCTTGCCGCGCGGATAGTTGAGGCTGCGTCCGTTGAGACCGGCTTCCGGCTCGGTCTTCATCATCCAGTCGGTACGCGGGTTGCCCATGCAGAAGAGATAGCCGATCGGGATATCGACCCAGTGATAGCGGTCGCTGCCGCCGGCCTCGAGCAGCAGCACCTTGTTGCGCGGATCGGCCGAGAGCCGGTTGGCGAGCACGCAGCCGGCGGAGCCGGCACCGACGATGACGTAGTCGTAACTGCCGAACGGAGACGGTGAAGCTTCGGTCACGTGCGCGCCTGCTGTCCGGCGATGCGCTCCCACATCGGGGTCATCGCCTGGTTAATCTCGCCATAGAGTCGATACCGCCGTGCGTATGCGTGAGCAACCGTCTCGTTGGGTACAAAATGTCGGGCGGCCGCTGTCATGGCGGTTGCACCGGCACGGTAGTCCGCGAAAATGCCGACGCCGGTGCCCGCCGCGATCGCCGCTCCCAGCGCGCCGGTTTCGCGGCTGCGCGCCACGGTGACGGGCACGCCGAGCACATCGGCGAAAATCTGCGGCCAGACGCTGCTGCGCGAGCCGCCGCCGGACAACACCACCTGGTCGAAATCGGCGCCCGCTTTGTGCAAGGTCTCGACATGGCGCTTGTGCTCGAAGGCGACCCCCTCGAACAGCGCACGCAGCAGATGGGCTCGGCTGTGCCAGCCGGCGATGCCGTAGAAGCCGGCGCGCGCATGGCCATTCTGCTGCGAGCCATAAAGGAAGGGATGATAGATCGGGATGTCGCTGTTGGGATCGACGGACGCCACCAGTTCGCTGCACAATTCGAATGGCGACTTGCCGGCTTCGCCGCCATGTTCGAGGAATTCGCGAACGATCCATTCGAGATTGGCGGCCGAGGTGGCACTGGATTCGATCGCCAGATAGCGCTGGCGATCGAAAGTCGACAGCATGAAGATCGAAGGGTCGCGGATCGGCTTGTCGGTGATGACCTGGTTGATGCTCCAGGTTCCGGCGATGACCGAGGCGGCACCGGTTCTGGTCACGCCCGAACCGACCGCGCTGGCGACGACATCGAACAGCCCGGCAACGACCGGCGTGCCGGCGCGCAGTCCCGTCAGGGCCGCCACCTCCGCGCTGACATGGCCGGCAATGTCGGCCGATTCCAGCACTGGCGGCAGTAGGTCCATGCAATCGCCGAGCCCATAGGCGGCAAGCAGGTCCGGCTCGTAGCGGCGGTCCTGCATCTGCAGCAGGCCGCAGCCCGACATATCTGAAGTATCGCTGCTGCGCGCACCTGTCAGGCGGTTGACGACGAAATCCTTGCACAAGAACACAGTTCCGATGCTGGCAAACAAAGCCGGCGAAAAGCGCTTGAGCCAGGCAAGCAGGGTCGGCGTCTGCGCCGCCCACGGCCGCTGCAGGCAATGTGCGTAGGTGCGGTCGCCGACATTCTGTTCTGCCCATTCGGCAACGATGTCGACGGCGCGTGTGTCGAGCGACTGGATGCCGATCAATGGCGCGCCCGCACGATCGAGCGCGTAGAGCCCGTTGCCATGGCCGGCGCAGCCGATGGCGACGATCTCGCCGGCGTCGATACCGGCTTCAGCGATGCATTGACCAATGACCGAGACCGCATTGCGCCAGAGTTCGTCGAGGTCGCGTTCGACATGTCCGGGCTTTGGCATGGACGAGCGGCCGTCACGGGCGGCGAATGCCAGTTCGCGGCCCGACAGGTCGAAGAGGATGGCCTTGATGACGGTGTTGCCGGCATCGAGACCGAGGATATAGCTTGCCATTGGCGCCTCCCGAGGCCGCAGCCTATGCCTGGTTGTACAGATCCCAGGCTGCGCCGCCATCGGCATCGTCGTGAATGATTGCCATCAGCCCGCGCACGACAGCGCTCGGGTTGGCATGCTGGTAGATGTTGCGGCCATAGACCATGCCAAGCGCACCCTGTGCCATCAAGGCGGCCGACTTGTCGAACACGGCACGCAGATCCTCCTTGCCGCCGCCGCGCACCAGCACCGGGCAGCGCGCCGCCTCGACAACGCGGTGGAAGTCGTTGGGATCGGTGGTCGGGTCGGCCTTGACGATATCGGCACCCATCTCGCGGGCAAGCCGGGTCAAGGTGACGATCTTATCGGCGTCGCCGTCGACCATGTAGCCGCCATGCTCGGTGACCGGCAGCATGGCCAGCGGCTCGATCATCAGCGGCAGGCCGTATTTCTCGCAATCGGCGCGCACGCGGGCGATGTTCTGCACGCATTGCCGGAACAGGTCCGGCTCGTCGGGTAGCATGAACAGATTGACCACGACGCAAGCCGCATCCATCTCGATGGCGCCAAGCAAGGGCTCGGCTTCGTTCTGCAGCACCGCCCACATCGCCCGGTGGCGTATCCTGTTATAGGGATTGCCCATGTCGATGCGCATCACCAGCGCCGGCTTGTCCTTGCCAGGCACGGCCTGCAGCAGGTCGGCCTGGCCGTAGTTCATCTGGATGGCGTCGGGGCCGGCCTTGACCAGCTGGTTGACCACGCTGGCCATGTCTTCCAGCCCGGCAAGGAAACTCGGCTCGTTGCAGACGCCATGATCGATGGCGACGTCGAGGCAGCGGCCGCCGCCGAACAGCCGGTTCATACGGACTTTCTTGTTTACGCGCATAGGGCGCTCCTTTGATGTGTCTGGAGGTCGATGCCGTGCCGGTCGGCCAGCAAGGCGAGGAAGGTCGAGCGCTCGGTGGCAGCCTCGCTGGCGCTCCAGTCCTTGTGCGCCGCCAGCATGTCGAGAACGGCGTTGACGAGGTCGAAGCTGAGACCGCCTGAAATGGCGATGGTGGTGCGGCGCAAGAACAGGTCGGCAAGGCACTCGACCTGCTCGCGCTCGATGATGCGCCCCATCTCGCTTGCCGAATAGTCCGACTGCGGCAGCATCTGTTCGCCCGCCGGGTGCGAAACGAAATCCCTGGCCGACGTGCCATAGCGCTGCAGAAGCGTTTGCGCGCGCTCGACCGTCAGGCCATGCTCGGCGGCGAATGACGCGCACCAGGCGTCCGGGTCGGCCGGAAAATCACGGCCGCCACCGATGGCCATGTCCTGCGTGCCCTGGCTGCGCGCGAGGCCGAGCCGCTTCAGTGCCATGTCGGCGGCCAGCGCTCCAAACGAACGGAAGGTGGTCCACTTGCCTCCGACCATGCACAGTGTCGCCGGCAGGTGCCCGCTCGCTTCTACGAACTCGCAAAAATGATCGCGCGGTATGCGGCTGGTAAAACTGTCCTCGCTGGCGGGCAAGGGTCGCACGCCGGCGAAGCGGAACACGATCTGGTTTTCAGCTACTTTGATCGAGGGGAATACAAAGGCGAGCGACTGCAGGATGTAGCGCTGCTCGTCCTCCTCGCAACGCACCTTGTCCGGATCGTCGACCCGGATGTCGGTCGAGCCGATCAGCACCTTGCCGAGATAGGGAAACAGGATGCAGATGCGCCCGTCCTCGTTCTCGTAATAGACCATATGGCCGCCGAGCGCGTCGAACAGTTCTGCATTGTCGACGATGAGATGCGAGCCCTTGGTGCCGCCCATCATCGTCTGCGCCGCCGCCCCGATGGCCTTGTTGGTCAGGTCGATCCAGCCGCCAGTAGCGTTGATGACCAATTGCGCCCGTACCGGCAGTTGTTCGCCCGTCAGCGTGTCGGTAATGGCGAGGCTATCAC
>NZ_RZPL01000574.1:0-3825 GCF_004022805.1 Mesorhizobium sp. M7A.F.Ca.CA.002.04.1.1
CCAGCAACGCGGTGACGGCGTCCGGATCGCGCCACCGGCCAAGGGCAAGCTCCGGCCTGGTGCCATCCAGCTCGATAGACCCGGCGGCAAGCGAGCTTGCCGTGCGCGAGAACAACACGCCGAGCGGTTCGACCGCAGACGGTTTGCCCGCGGCGATTGGATCGAAAACCTGAAATGACGCCTCCCGCATTTCGCGGACCCCTTCCACGAACCGCCCATCCGCTATCTCGGCAACGGCCTGCGCCTGACGATCGTCGGCAAGCCCTGAGGCGCTGAACCAGTTCGCAACATCCCGGACGGACTTGAAGAGTTCATTGTCTGTTGCCGGCGCCCGCCGGTCGAACACGGCGTTCGACAGGTCCAAAGCGGGATGCCCGCCTATGAAGTGATCCGGTACCCATTCGGTGTATTCATCGCCCATGGAACATAACCTCATTAACCGGATTATACGGTTACATGTAACCACTATCATACGGATACGTGGTGTCAAAGCCAGCGCGTCGCCAGATCGGCGCGGAACCCCTGGGAGGGAGAGGATGTGCAGCAATCGTTACAAGACCCGCCACGAAACCATCAATGTCGACGGCCTCGACATCTTCTACCGTCATGCCGGCGATCCCGGCAGACCGGCAATCCTGCTGCTGCACGGATATCCGACTTCGTCGCACGTCTATCGCAATGTCATCGAACCGCTGGCGGAGACAGCCTATGTGGTGGCGCCGGATCTGCCCGGTTTCGGCTTTTCGTCCGCCCCTTCCATCGATGCCTATGACTACACGTTCGACAACCTGGCCAGCACGATCGAAGCCTTCATCGAGGCCCTCGGCCTCCAGCGATTCTTCCTCCACATCACTGACTTCGGCACGCCCGTCGGCTATCATCTCGCCACACGGCGGCCGGATCGCATCCTCGGCCTGATCGCCCAGGACAGCAACGCTCATGACGAGGGGCTGGGACCGGAATGGGACGCGCCGAAGGCGTTCTTCGCCGAACCGACTGAAGAAAACCGCGCCAGACTGCCGGACTGGATGAATTTCGAGGGGACCCGAAACCAATATATCGGCGGTCTCCCCGAGCGTCTGAAAGTGTTGTTTCCGCCCGAGGGTTGGTATCTCGATACGGAGCGCCTGGCGAGGCCCGGCAACACCGACATTCAGTTCGAACTCTTCACCGATTATGGCTCGCACATCGCGCGCTTCCCGGCCATCCAGGCCTATCTCCGCGACCAACAGCCAGCATGCCTGGTGCTGTGGGGGCGCCACGACGCCTTCTTCGCGCTGGACGAGATCATGGCCTACAGCCGCGATCTCGACGCCGTCGAAATCCATGTCTTTGAGAGCGGGCACATGCTTCTCGAAACGCATCATCGCCAATGCGCGGCTCTCATCGCTCACTTCATGCACGAGGTGGAGACTGGGGTATTTCGCGATCCTGCGGGGCGTTGAACGTCGACGTTCAAACCGCCACTTCGATGGGCTCGGCAAGCCTGGGATTGGCCCGCGCGGCGATCAGGCAGCCGGCGACGATCAGGCACGCTCCCGTCAGCGTGGTCCAGGTCGCCTCCTCGCCGAAGAAGAACCAGCCAAGCGCGACCGCCCAGATGAAGGCCGAGTATTCCGTCGGGATCAGATATTGCGCTTCGGCGCGGGCGTAGGACCAGCTCATCAGGAATTGCCCGGCGAGCGACAGCACCGTCACCCCGGCCAAAGGAAGCCAAAGATCGCTCGGCAGGGCGACGGCAAGCCAGGGTGCCGCGAGGCCGAGCAGGATGGCAACGCAAAGGTTCTGGAACAGCATGATCTCGATCGGCTTGGCCAACTGCGCCTGTTGCCGGGCGAGGATCAGATTGTATCCGTAGAACACGGTTGATACGAGCACCGCTGCCGTGCCGAGCATGGCGTCCTGCGAATAGTCTGCCTGCCCGAACTGGCCGGCCATGATGATGGCGACGCCGGCGATGCCGGCCAACGATGCCCAGACAGCCTGGCGTCGGATCCGTTCGCCCAGCAGCAGCGCGGCGAGAAACAGCGCAAACAAGGGCGCCACGAAGCTGAGCCCGATCGCCTCCGCGAGCGGCAGCCTGGCCAAGCCCCAGAAGAAGGATATCAGCACGACGCCGACAATTGCGGCACGCAGCGCATGCAGCCTCAGCACCGGAATGGTCGGCTTTAAGCGTGGTCCCGCCAACCAGGCTGCGCCCGCGACCACGGCCGCGACCATGCTGCGCCACAGCAAGGTGTTGTAGACCCCGACCGCGATGACCAGGATCTTCATCGCCGCATCCATCCCGGACAGCAGGAAGATCGCAAGCGCGCATACGAGCACCGGGATCATCGGGGAAACGGCGCCGGTCAGGCTGGATGTCTTCACGGCTTCACTCATGTGACGGATCGCAGCCGGATATATCAGGGCAAGGGTCGCGACCAGATGGCAGCCCGGTCGATGTAGCAGTCCAACCCCGATTGGGCCGAGGCTATCGTGACATCAGGGTATCAGCACCATGCCGGCGAGTTGAACGAAACGGACCGCCTCGCCGACTGCATCATCCGGCCACGGCAGGCGACGCACGCACCCATGGCACAGATCGAATTGAGCGGGCGGGTTGCCGACGCAGCTGGCCCGTCGCATGTTGCCGGTTGTCTGCAGACGGATCGGAAAAAATGCACCGCATGGCTTCGGGCGACCTTTATCAGACCTACGATCTTGGTGACTTGCGCATCACCTCCTTGCGCGATGGCTATGTCGACATGCCGATCGGACGGCTTCGGCAACCCGGCGACAAGCCATTTGGCGATGAATTGCCGCAACAAGTCGCATTGGTTGGTGGTCAACTCAGACTGTCCGTCAATGCCTTCGCGATTGACGATGGAGACGGAATCATCCTGATCGATACCGGTGCCTCGAACGCCTGGCATCCCACCATGGGCCGACTTCCCGAGGCGCTGGACGAAGCTGGCATCGATGCCGGACGAGTCCGTGCCGTCTGTTTCACCCACACCCATCTCGACCACATCCATGGTCTTGTGCTTGCCGACGGCCGCGACGCTTTCCCGCGCCTGGCGCGTTTGCTCGTTCCCGGGGAAGAACTCGGCTTTTTTCGCGCCGAAGCGCGGCTCGAACGATTTCACAGCATGGCGGAACCCTTCGAGGCCGGAGACCGTATCGGGACACATGTCGACATTGTCGAAGCCCATGGCCATGAAGCGGGACACAGCTGCTTTCGTGTTTCGAGCGGTGGCGAACGCATTCTGATTTGGGGCGACACCGTTCACGTCCCATCGCTTCAGTTCGATCGACCTGAGGTGACGTGGGAATTCGATGCCGATCAGGACCAGGCGCGCGAAAGCCGGTTGCGGTTGCTGGCGCTTGCTGCCGACGATCATGTTTCGTCGCCGGCGCGCATCTGGATTCGCCCGGTATCGGCCGCGTCGTCCGATCCGGCGCCAGCTTTCGGTTTGAGCCGCTATAATTGAAAAAGGGCGGCGCAAGCGCCGCCCCGGATCCTTGGGAGGATAATTCGAACCGGCGGTCAGGCCGCCTTGACTTCCTCGGCGACGGCGTCGGCCTGACGCGCTGCCTTGAGCACCTTGGCCCACCAGGCAACGTCGTTGACCAGCGCCGTGGCGGCCTGGTTCAGATGCTCGAGGTCTTCCAGCTTCTTCTCGCCCTGGCGGACGGCGAGGAAATCGCCCCAGGCGATATGGACGGCCGACTTGACCGGCGCCATCTGCAATTCGACGGCATGAAGGCGGAGCTGTTCGACGGCGCGAGCGCCACCGACGCTGCCATAGCCGACGAAGCCGGCCGGCTTCTTGTTCCATTCGT
>NZ_RZPL01000575.1:0-3825 GCF_004022805.1 Mesorhizobium sp. M7A.F.Ca.CA.002.04.1.1
GCTCTGGCTGGAGAAGATACCGATGAATTTTTCCCAGCCGGTGTAGTTCTTCATGCTCTCGAACTCGGAGCCGAAGACGTTGGTGGCGTCCTCCAGGCCGATGATCAGGTCGGCAATGTTGCCTTCCATCACCTTTTGCTGCTTCAGCACATCCTCGATGCGGGCGTTCTCGAGGTCGAAATTGGCGTCGCCGATCTTCTTGTCCGATGTGGCGAGCGTATCAAGCATGGTGCCGGACTGCTCGATCTTGGAGCGCATGTCCTGCACGACCTGCTTGGTCTTGGCAATTTCGGCGTCGAAATTCTGCAATGTCGCCATTGGGGCCTCCCGCTTCGGCATGACGTCGCTGGTCGCGAACAGCGGCGAATATATGTGGGGCATCGGGGGATTGAAAGACGTGACAACAAGGGCGGCGTGAAAACAAAAGAATCCATCAGGGTCTTGAAAACCAGTGAAGGCGGGGGCCTGGCGTGATTAGCTTGCCTGCCAGCCGTAGTTCAGCTGTCATTGAACTTTCATGCGGCAAGCCGAGGGCGCACGGATGCCTTTGTATTCGGCAAACGACTGAAGCAATCGCGGCCGCGATATGCGAGGGGAAAGCCGGTTTTACAGAGCTGATGAACAGCGGATCAAGGCTTGGGATCGGCCTTCAGATAGGCGATGACATTGGCGATGTCGTCGTCATTGGTCAGGCCGCCGAAGGCCATCTTGTTGCCCGGCACCTTCAGCTTTGGGGCCTTGAGATACTCGGCGAGATTGGCTTCATCCCAGACCAGGCCGGCGGCGCCGGCACTCTTCATCGCCTCGGAATAGTGGCCAAGAAAGCTCTCTGCGCTGCCGGCGGTGCGGCCAACGACGCCCAACAGATGCGGACCGACCTTGTCGCGGTCGGTGGCTGCGTCATGGCAGGCCATGCATCGGTTGAAGACCTTCTTGCCCAGGGCAGGATCACCGCCGGCATGGGCTACGAGCGAGCTGGCAAGGAGAAGGATACTGGCGAACGAAGCGTCTCGAAGCATGGCTGACCCCGGGGAGCTCTGGCTGGCTGCGTTATAGTACCGAGGCCTTAAGAAACGCTGCATCGGGCCGGGGTCAAGGCCGCCGACCGTCAGCCCTTGATAAAGCCGATGAAGTCGTCTGGCGCGGCGCGGCCCATCTCTTCCTCCCAGTGGCGGCGGCAGAGCGAGACATAGACGTCCTTGCCGATCGCCACCTGCTCGCCCTGGCGCGCCACCTTGCCATCGGGGCCGAGGCGCACGACCATCGTCGCCTTGCGGCCGCATCGGCAGATGGTGCGCACTTCGCGCAAATCGTCGGCGATGGCCAGCAGCGCGCGCGAGCCGGAAAACAGCTTGCCCTGGAAATCGGTGCGCAGGCCGTAGCACATGACCGGGATGTTCAGCCGGTCGGCGATGCGGGCGAGCTGCCAGACCTGCTCTTCCTCGAGGAACTGCGCCTCGTCGACGAAGACGCAATGCACCGACGTATGCGCGTGATGAGCGGCGACGCGGGCGAACAGATCGTCGCCGTCGCGAAACATCTCGGCTTCCGTCTCCAGGCCTATGCGCGACGAGATCAGGCCTGTATCGCCCTTGCGGTAGTGGCCGGCGACGAACAGCATCGTGCCCATGCCGCGCTCGCGGTAATTGTAAGAGGCCTGCAAGAGCATCGTCGTCTTGCCGGCGTTCATCGTCGCGTAGTGGAAGTAAAGCTTGGCCATGCCGCTCTTTTAAGCCGACTTGGCCTGACACGGGGAGGGGCCAGAGCGGCATTCCCCTGAAAAAGCCGGCTGGCCAGACAAAAGCGCCTGATGTGTCGCTGATTGGCCAGCCCGCGCCGTTGATCGTGATTGTCTTAATGCTTGAAACCACACCAGAATGGTGTTTGGCTGACGAAACAAGGCGGGCATAGAAACCGTAGCTACGCTTCGCCAAAGAATCACAATGGGAGACTGTCTATGTCGCGTATGAACTCTTTCGTCGCCGGCCTCGGCCTGGCGGCTTTTTTGTCAACCAGCGCTGCCTACGCCGGTGATCCGGCAAGCTGCAAGGCGGTGCGCCTTTCCGACGTCGGCTGGACCGACATCCAGGCGACGACCGGCGTCGCCTCCGTGCTGCTGACCGCGCTCGGCTATGAGCCGCAAACGATCCAGCTGTCGGTGCCGGTGACCATGGCGTCGCTGAAGAACAAGGATCTCGACGTGTTCCTCGGCAACTGGATGCCGTCGATGACCAACGACATCAAGGACTATACAGCCGACGGTTCGGTCGAGACGATCAGCACCAACCTGACCGGCGCCGGCTACGGCATCGTCGTGCCGACCTATGTCGCCGACGCCGGCGTCAAATCGCTGACCGATATCGGCAAGTTCAAGGACAAGTTCAACGGCAAGATCTATGGCATCGAGGCCGGCAATGACGGCAACCGCATCATCCTCGACATGATCAAGAACCCGAAGGACAATCTCGAAGGCTTCGAGCTGGTCGAATCCTCGGAAGCCGGCATGCTGACGCAGGCCGAGCAGTCGATGAAGAACAATGAATGGATCGCCTTCCTCGGCTGGACGCCGCATCCGGTGATGGGCGCCATGAAGATCACCTATCTCGACGGCATGGGCGACAGCGGCTTCGGCGCCGCCACCGTCTACACCAATGTGCGCAAGGGCTACACCACCGAATGCCCGAACGCCGGCAAGTTCATCGCCAACCTGAAGTTCAACCTGGACATGGAAGGCGAGATGATGGACGCGATCCTCAAGGGCGGCGACGCCAATACGGTTGCAACCGACTGGCTGAAGAAGCACCCGGATGCCGTTGCCCCGTGGATAGCCGGCGTGACCACCTTCGACGGCGGTGACGCTGCCGCCGCCATCAAGACCGCGCTCGGAAGCTGAGCCGACTGAATTCGGCAAAGCCGAACCAGGAAGGGCAGCCATCTTAGAAAAGGCTGCCCTTTTTCATATCCTGTGACAAGATGACGACGGCCGAGGCCGAGGGGCAGGGCGGTCTCCTGCACGAGAGGGGCGATATGGATCCGATTTCGAAATTCATGGTCGATCACAAGATTCCGATCGGCGCCTGGGGAAAGGCCTTCTTCGGTTTCCTCACCGACAATTTCGACACTGTGTTCAGGGCCTTTTCGAATGGCCTCAATTTCCTGCTCGACGGGCTGGTCGGCATCCTCTTGATGGTGCCGCCGGTGCTGCTGGCGCTGGTCATCGCCGTTGTCGCCTGGCTGCTGCAACGCTCGCGACCGCTTGCCATCGGCGTCTTTCTCGGCCTGATCTTCATCATCAACCAGAACCTTTGGAAGCAGACGGTGCAGACGCTGGTGCTGGTCGTCGCGGCCGCTGCCATGGCCATGGCCATCGGCGTGCCGCTCGGCATCTGGGCAGCGCACAAGCCGAAGGTCTACCGCGTCATGCTGCCGGTGCTCGACCTGATGCAGACGCTGCCGACCTTCGTCTACCTGATCCCGGTGCTGACGCTGTTCGGCCTCGGCAACGCGCCCGGCCTCATCGTCACCATCATCTTCGTCATCCCGACCGCGGTCCGGCTCACGCATCTGGGCGTCGTCTCGGTGCCGAAGTCGATCGTCGAGGCCGGCGAGGCTTTCGGCGCCACCAAGAGCCAGCTGCTGTGGAAGGTGGAACTGCCGTCGGCGCTGCCCACCATCATGGCCGGCCTGACGCAATCGATCATGCTGTCGCTGTCGATGGTGGTGTTTGCCGCACTGATCGGCGCCGGCGGGCTCGGCACCGAGATCAACCGGGCGCTCGGCTCGCGCCGCATCGACCTCGGGCTTGAGGCGGGGCTTGGCATCGTC
>NZ_RZPL01000576.1:0-3818 GCF_004022805.1 Mesorhizobium sp. M7A.F.Ca.CA.002.04.1.1
ACTTAAAACACTGAAGCGCCTGCTGCGTCCATCATAGGTTCGCGCGGCGCCGGAAGGAACGACAGTGGAAGACCACGATACCGGCGCCGGCGCGCCGGAGGTGGGCGTGTCCAGCTCTTCCCAGCGGTCGGCTGACCCGGGGAACGCAAGCTGGCAGCAACGCCGCCCGACGGAGCTCCGCTCGGCAGACGGGCAGGCGGGCGACGCACCCCACAAAGGCAAGCCCAAGAAGCGGCGCAAGCGAAGGCGCGGGCGCAAGGTTTTTGCGCGCGACGAAGCGCGTCCCGCGGAGAATCGATCGCCGGCGCCAGGCAAAACCGGTGCCCCGGCGGCGGAGGCCCACAGACCGGCGGAAGCGGTGGTCTCGCCCGCCGCTCTTGTGCCGCGGCCGGAACAAGGCGCCCGTCGGCCGCCGGTCCATGAGCTTCCGGTGTTTGCGGCGCTTGACCTCGGCACCAACAATTGCCGGCTGTTGGTCGCCGTGCCGACGCGGCATGGCCAGTTCCGCGTCATCGACGCCTTTTCGCGCATCGTCCGGCTGGGCGAGGGGCTCACCGCCAATGGCCGGCTCGGCCAGCCGGCGATGGACCGCGCGGTCGAGGCGCTGAAATCTGCGGCGACAAATTGCGCAACCGCAAGATCAGAAAAGCCCGGCTGATCGCCACCGAGGCCTGCCGCACGGCCGAAAACGGCGTCGAATTCATCGACCGCGTCGAACGCGAGGCCGGCCTGAAGCTCGAGATCATCGACCGCCAGACCGAGGCGCGGCTGGCGGTGTCCGGCTGCGGCTCGCTGGTCGAGCGCGACACCCAAGGCGTCGTGCTGTTCGATATTGGCGGCGGTTCGTCGGAAATCGCGCTCATCGATCTCGCCGGCCGCCGTTCGCCGAGGTTGGCCAATCATATCGTGTCGTGGACGTCGCTGCCGGTCGGCGTCGTCTCGCTGGCCGAGCGCTTTGGCGGCCGCACGGTGACGCGCGAGATCTTCGCCGCCATGGTCGATGACGTTGCCGGCCGGCTGGCCAGCTTCGACGGTCGCGATCGGCTGAGCCATCTCAAGGCCAGCCCGAATTTCCATCTGCTGGGCACGTCCGGAACGGTGACGACGCTGGCCGGTGTCCACCTTGAACTCGAGCGCTATGATCGCCGCCGTGTCGACGGGCTGTGGATGGACCGCGACAGCGTCGACCGCATGGTCGAAAGACTGGTTGGCTGGGATTTCCAGCAGCGCTGCGCCAACCCTTGCATCGGTGCCGATCGCGCCGATCTGGTACTGGCCGGCTGTGCTATCCTCGAAGCGATCCGCGCCGTATGGCCGTCCGAGCGGTTGCGGGTCGCCGATCGTGGCCTGCGCGAAGGTATTTTGAGCGAATTGATGGCCGATGATGGCGTCTGGCGCAACGATGGGCGTGGCAGAGCGTGAACAGTCGACCCCCACTCCGTCGAGCTACGCTCGACACCTCTCCCCCGATCGACGGGGAGAGGAAAGGCGTGAACTTATGCAGGCTGGCTCCCTTCCTCTCCCTCCGGAGGGGGGAGAGGTGGCTCGGCGAAGCCGAGACGGAGTGGGGGAAGCCCTTCACGAAACGCGCAGACGTCGAAAAATGAGCACAACTCGACGAGCGAGAAAACCCGGACCAGAAATCAGGCAATGACCAAGAAACCGGAAAAACCAGGATCCGCCAGCATTCGCGTGCTGAAGACGCGGATCAAGAAGAAGAGCGGGCTGAAGGAATCGTCGCGCCGTTGGCTGCAGCGCCACATCAACGATCCCTATGTCCAGCGCTCCAAGGCCGACGGCTATCGCTCACGCGCGGCCTATAAGCTGATCGAGATCGACGACAAGCATCATCTGTTGAAACCCGGCATGAAGGTGATCGACCTCGGTGCCGCCCCCGGCGGCTGGTGCCAGGTCGCCGCCGCGCGGACGAAATCGACGGCCGACAAGCCGCATGTCATCGGCATCGATTATCTCGAAATGGACGCCGTGCCCGGCGCACCGGTGCTGCTGATGGATTTCCTCGATCCGCAGGCGCCGCAGAAGCTGGCCGAGGCGCTGGGTGGGGATCCCGATATCGTGTTGTCCGACATGGCGGCACCGACCACCGGCCACAAGCGGACCGACCATATCCGCACCATGCATCTGTGCGAGGTGGCGGCCGATTTCGCGCTGTCGGTGCTGAAGCCAGGCGGGCACTTCCTTGCCAAGACCTTCCAGGGCGGCGCCGAAAACGAACTGCTCTCCATGCTCAAGAAGAATTTCCGCTCGGTCCATCACGTCAAGCCGCCGGCGTCGCGGGATGAATCGGTCGAGCTTTATTTGCTGGCCAAGGATTTCAAAGGGCGAGATCTTCCTTCTCCCCTGGGAGAAGGTGTCGCCGAAGGCGACGGATGAGCTCCAGGGAGCGCCAACGTTTCACTCCGCTGGAACACCCCTCATCCGTCTCGGCGCTTTCGCGCCGATCCACCTTCTCCCACAGGGGAGAAGGCAAGAGGGAACTACTTCCCCGCCGTGCTCGTTTCCAGCGTCTTGGGTGTGGTCAGGCGGCCGTGGCCGGAGATGGCGTTGCCGGCATCGGGCGCCAGCCGCATGAACGACAGCGACGCGGCGGCGGAAATCGCCGCGACGACGAAAAACGCGGTGTGGAAATCCGCCAGCGTCAGTGACCTGTCGTGCAGGCTCGTGGACACCTCCAGGATTCCGCCGGCCAGCGCCACGCCGAGCGCGACCGACAACTGCTGGAACACCGCCGTGATCGGTGTCGCCTTGCTGGTGTCTTCAGCCGAAACCTCGGCATAGGCGAGCGCATTGACGCCGGTGAAGAACATCGAGCGGATGAAGCCGCCGACGAGCAGCATGGCCAGCATCAAGAGATAGGGTGTGTCGGGTGTGAACAGGCCGTTGATGGCGATCGAGGCGGCGGCGACCAGAGAACCGACAACCAGGACGCGGCGGAAGCCGGCGACGCGGAAGATCAGCGCGGTGACAAACTTCATCCCGATGGCGCCGATCGCCGAGACGAAGGTGATCATGCCGGACTGGAACGGCGTCAGCCCAAAACCGATCTGGAACATCAGCGGCAGCAGGAACGGCACGGCACCAATGCCGATGCGGAACAGTCCGCCGCCAAGCACCGAGGAGCGGAACACCTGGTTGCGGAACAATTCGAGCGCCAGCAAGGGATTTTTGGCGCGCCGCGCGTGCAGCAGATAGAGCGCGCCCGACAGCAGGCCGACCGCTACGGTGATAAGGCCGGTGGCCGGCGGCAAATAGGGCAGGCTCACCACCGACAGGCCGAAAACCACGCCGGATGCCGCCAGCCCGCTTAGCACGAAGCCGAGGAAGTCGAGCGGCGGCGTCTCCATCGATTCGGTCTCCGGCAGGAAACGCGTCGCCAGCCAGATGCCGATCAGGCCGATCGGCACATTGATCAGGAAGATCCAGTGCCAGGTGAAGTAGGTGGTGATGAAGCCGCCGACCGGCGGCCCGACCAACGGTCCGACCAACGCCGGAACGGTTAGCCAGGACATCGCCGCGACGAGTTCGCTCTTCGGTGTCGCGCGCACCAGCACCAGCCGCCCGACCGGTGTCATCATGGCGCCGCCAATGCCTTGCAGGAAGCGCGAGACCACAAAAGCCGGCAGCGAACCGGAGAGCGCGCAGGCGATCGAGCCGACGATGAAGACGGCGATCGCGGCGCGAAAGATATTCTTGGCGCCGAAACGGTCGGCCATCCAGCCGCTGATCGGAATGAAGATCGCCAGCGAGACGAGATAGGCGGTCAGGGCCAGCTTGAGCGCGATCGGGCTGGTGTGGAT
>NZ_RZPL01000577.1:0-3816 GCF_004022805.1 Mesorhizobium sp. M7A.F.Ca.CA.002.04.1.1
GTCCGGCATCGGGTTGGAGCGCCGTTCCAGGATGCGGCCCGAGGTTTTCAGCTCCATCTGCCACGGGCTGACGAAGCTGGTCAGCCGGTTGAGCATGGCCACACGCTGATCGGCGGGAATGTCGCCGCGCTCGGCGAGATGGCGCAGGATGCGGTCGAGCGAGACGCCGACCTGGCCCATCTCGTCGGGCAGGTCGAACAGCGCCCGGTACTGGCGGTTCCAGCAGATCAGGCGGAAATCGCGATCGAAGACGGTGATGCCCTGTTCCATCTGGTCGAGCGCGATCTGCAAGAGGTCGCGGTTGTGCTGCAGCGCCTCGGTGGCGTCGTCGAGCAAGCGGAAGGCATCTCGGGATTCGCGGTCGTGGCGCCGAAACAGCAGCGACAGGATCAGCCGTGCCGAGGAGGAGCCGACGGCGCTGGCCAGCAGCTGCTCGGAAAAGCGGATGACGTCCATGCTCGCCTGTTCGTTGCCGTGCAGCGAGGTTCCGTTGGTCTTTTCGAACGACTGGAAAGAGCGCTCGGTGCGCTCGACGCCGAGATAGCGCCCGATCGTGTCCTTCAGGTCGTTGACGGTGATGGCGGTGCGGAAACGGCGCAGGCTGGGCATCGGGCCGGCATCGCGCGGCACGAAGATCGACGCCTGGATGCGTTCCAGCGGCACCGACGCGCGCGACAG
Source organism: Mesorhizobium sp. M7A.F.Ca.CA.002.04.1.1 (assembly GCF_004022805.1). Taxonomy (NCBI): domain Bacteria; kingdom Pseudomonadati; phylum Pseudomonadota; class Alphaproteobacteria; order Hyphomicrobiales; family Phyllobacteriaceae; genus Mesorhizobium; species Mesorhizobium sp. M7A.F.Ca.CA.002.04.1.1. The sequence continues at coordinate 679 of NZ_RZPL01000577.1, forward strand.
CGAGCCAAGCACGAAAAACACCGCATTGATCGACAGGCTCCACAACACGCCGTGGTTCAGCGGTTCGGCGACGGTGCCGAACAGGGCCTGCGGCCGCAGCGCCTCGAAGCCGAACAGCCCGTGCACGATGATGCCGGTATCGGCCGCGGCAAGCGACGGCAGGAGCAGTGTGTAGCCCCAGACGAGGATGCCGGCGACCATGCCGAGTGCCGCACCCCGGCCGTTGGCGCCGCGCCAGATCAGCCCGCCGATCAGGGCGGGGGCGAACTGGGCGATGGCCGCGAACGACATCAGGCCGATCGACGACAGGCGCGCGCTGTTGGTGCTCTCGCGGTAATAGAGGAAGGCGATGAACAACAGGATGAAGATCGCCCCGCGCCGCACATTAAGGATCAGCGTCGACCAGTCCTCGGTCTCGGAGGTCGAGGTCTTGAGCAGGCGGCGCACGAACAGCGGAATGACGAGATCGTTGGAGATCATGATCGACAGCGCCACGCTTTCGACGATCACCATCGCCGTCGCCGCCGACAGGCCGCCGATGAAAGCCGCCATCGCCAGCACATCATGGCCGCTGAACAGGGGCAGCGACAGCACATAGAGATCGCTGCTGGTTCCGGTGCCGACCAGCGACAGGCCGGCGAAGGCGATCGGCAGCACGAACAGGTTGATCGCCACGAGGTAGAGCGGGAACACCCATGTCGCGGTGCGCAGTTCGGCCTCGCCGCGGTTTTCGACGATGGTGACGTAGAACTGCCGCGGCAGCATGATGATGGCAAAGCCGCTCAGGCACGTCAGCACCAGCCAGGTGGCGAGCGAGGTGTTGTAGCTCATCGCCTGCCGGACCTGCGCGTTCTCGGCGAGCTTGTCGAACATGTCGCCCGGGCCGCCGAAGATCAGGAAGGTGACCATCAGGCCGATCGCCAGGAAGGCGGCGAGCTTGACGACGGTTTCGACCGCCACCGCCAGCACCAGTCCGTCCTGGTGTTCGGTGGCGTCGGCGTGACGGGTTCCAAACAGCACCGCGAACAGCGCCAACAGCATGGCGACGACCAGCGAGATGTCGCTGACGAAGGGATCGAACGAAGGCGGCGATCCCGTATAGTGCTCGACCATCAGGCTGACCGAACCGGATATCGCCTTCAACTGCAGCGCGATATAGGGCACCGCGCCGATGGTGGCGATCAGCGTGGCGATCGCCGCGACGGTGAAACTCTTGCCGTAGCGTGCGCCGAGGAAATCAGCGATCGAGGTGATCTTCTCGGTCTTGGCCAGCCGCACGATACGGTTGAGCAGCGGGAAGCCGAAGACGAAGACGAGCACCGGGCCCGTATAGATGCCGAGGAATTCGAGGCCGCGTTCGGAAGAGAGACCGACCGAGCCGAAGAAAGTCCAGGATGTGCAGTAGATCGCGAGGCTGAGCGCATAGATGAAAGGCCGCCCCCGGCTCGGCTCGGAGATGGCCGAGCGGCGGTCGCCGAGGCTGGCGATGGCAAACAGCAGCGTCACATAGGCGACCGCGATGATGACGATGAACAAGCCCTGCACGCTTGGACTTTCCTCCTCTGCCGTCTTTCTATCCGGCTTGCCCGGACGCAACCACAGCTTGGCGTCCGAGTCCATTGCAGAGCTGTGCAGGACGGCTATCAGGGCGGCGCGTCGGTGTCGTTATGGTGAAGATCGCCGCTGAGCGCCGTGGAAAATACGGCCAATGACGACCTCCTCCAAACCCATGCGATAGAGGATGATGTGCTTGCCGTGGACGAACTGATGGGTCCTGCCTTCATAGAGCCGGCCCATACTCGGATAGTCGCCGAGCAACTCAAACACCGCGTCGAGTTCGCGCAGGTACTTTTCGGCCTGAGTGTGGCCGAAGTTTTCGAAGGTGTGTCGGTAAATGTCTTTCAGATCGCGTTCGGCGCGATGCGTTATCCTATGGCGCATGCGGGAGTTCGGCACGCGCTTCCCGAATAATGTCGTCGATCGACTTTTCGCTGACCGGGCTCTCAAAACCTTCGTTGATCGCCGCCTGAATCGCTTTCCGCTTCTCGTCGGGCGAAAGCGCGTCAAACCAAGCGCGCTGCTCCTTTGTTGGAGCCGCCCACGGATAAACATCAATGCTGATGGTTTCGAGCATGTTCATGAGAACATTATAGGCGAAAACGCCTATAATTTCCAGAAATTCAATGCTGGCTTTGCCGTGCCGTCAATGCGGGAAACCTTGCAAAGAGCGATTGATCGCTCGCGTCAACAACCAGGGGCCCATGCCGTGCTCGGCGGCAATCTGGTCCAGCGTGGTCGTTTTGCAGTGATTCGGCGGCATCTGTGTCGATTTGCATCGCGGGGATATGAAATTTCACGCCCTTGTACGCAACGCGTCAAATTCGGCAGAGCTGCCGCCCAAAGTGCCGTAAGGTAAGGAGAAAGCGGTTGTTTTCTCCCTTTTACCCATGTTGCGTCAGGAGGTTTTTGTTATGTTGCCTCAGGTCGATGCCGCAAGGACGGAAACGGCAGCTCGGCCAGTCACGACAAGGAGGGTCGAATGCTGAAAGAATTCCAGGAATTTATTTCCAAGGGCAATGTGATGGACCTTGCGGTCGGCGTCATCATCGGCGCGGCCTTCGGCAAGATCGTCGATTCCCTTGTTAACGATATCATCATGCCGATCGTCGGCGCGATTTTCGGCGGCTTGGACTTCAACAATTATTTCCTTGGCCTCTCCTCGGCCGTCAACGCCACCTCGCTGGCCGACGCCAAGAAGCAAGGCGCGGTCTTTGCCTACGGCAGCTTCATCACTGTCGCGTTGAACTTCCTCATCCTCGCTTTCATCATTTTCCTGATGGTCAAGGCGGTGAACAACATGCGCAAGCGGCTTGAGCGCGAGAAGCCCGCTGCACCGGCGGCTCCGCCGCCAGCCGACGTCGCGCTGCTCACCGAAATTCGCGATCTGCTCGCCAGGCGCTGACCACGGGCAGCATTGCTGGACCAAAACCCCGGTCGTTGGCGGCCGGGGTTTTCTGTTTTCGCATCTGGTAAGGACCGCTGACGAAAACCGCAGACCAAAAACGGATCCGCCCATGACCCTGATCGACAGCTTGCGCACCGAGGCCCGTGCGGCACCCGAAAGTGGCATTGTCGCCG
>NZ_RZPL01000578.1:0-3810 GCF_004022805.1 Mesorhizobium sp. M7A.F.Ca.CA.002.04.1.1
GTGTTGATCAACAGCCCGATCGTGGTGTCGGCGACCTCCTCGGTCAACACGTCGGGCGTGTTGGTGACCATGATGTTTTTCGCCGCCGCATGACCGACATCGACCGAATCATAGCCGACGCCGAAGGAAGCGATGAGTTCGAGGTTGGGCAATGCGTCCATCATCGCCGCGTTGATGCCGGCGAACGAAGCGATGCCGCGCACATCACTGCGCATCTCGTCGGTGACGAGCGCCGGATCGGCGCGTTCAATTCTGACACGCCTGAACGTGCGGTTGATGCGGTCGACCGCGTGGTCGTTGAAATCGCCCGGCACCAGGATGGCGACGGTCTGCAACTGTTCGGCCTTGGTCATGCACGCTCCACCGGCTTGCCGGTCGACTGACGCACATGCAGTTCCGGCTTGATCAATTCCTGCGAGGGTCGCACCGTCTGGCCGTTGAGCTTGTCGAGCAGCGCGCTGGCGGCGCGGCGGCCAACCTCGCGCTGGCCGTTCCAGACTGTGGTCAGCGCCGGCGTCGCGATCGCCGCCTCTTCGAGGTCGTCATAGCCGGTGACCGAGATGTCGACGCCCGGCACCAGGCCGGCGCGGGCAATGCCGTTCATCAGACCGATGGCGACGAGGTCGTTCCAGCAGCAGGCAGCTGTCGGCCTGTCCTTCAGCGCCAGGAACTGCCCGGCGGCCTCGAAGCCGGCCTGCTTGGTGCGCGGCCCGGCGATGCGCCAGGACGGCCCGACTTCCAGCCCGGCCGCCTCCATCGCGTTGACATAGCCTTGGTAGCGGTCACGGCCGGTCGAGGTCTGGTCGGTGCCGCCGATCATGGCGATGCGCTTGTGGCCGAGCGAGATCAGGTGATTGGTGGCGAGGCCTGTTCCATAGGAGTCGTCGCCGCGAAAGACCGGCACGTCGGCACCCTCGACGGTGCGCGCGATCAGCACAGCCGGCAGGCCGTTCTCCTCGGCCATCACGATGTCGGAAGCCGGCGTGCCTATCGCCGGCGACATGATGACGCCGTCGGCGCCGAGTTGCAAAAGCGTATCGATGAAAGTGCGCTGCTTTTCGAGCTGATCATAGTGGTTGGACAGGATGAAGGTTTGCCGGCTGCGGTCGAGCTCGCTTTCGATCGAGCGCAGGATCTCGGCGAAGAACGGGTTCATGATGTCGTGCACGACGACGCCGACAATGCCGGAACGCGAGGTGCGCAGGCTGGCGGCGCGTCGGTTGTAGATATAGCCGATGGCGCGGGCATGTTCCTTGATGCGGTCACGGGTGGTCCCGGCAACAAGAGGGCTGTCGCGCAGCGCCAGCGAGACCGTGGCCGTGGACACGCCGAGCGCATCCGCGATCGTCGAAAGCTTGATTTTTTGTGCCAGCGACGTGTGCTCCCCGGACCTGACTTTCCAGACCTAAACTGTTTAAAGGCGGCGTTATGCCACCGATCGGGGGCAAATCAAAGTTTTTTTGCCAACGCCTCGGCCTCGACGTCCGAGGCCGCGCGGCTCCGCAGCCGAAGCCTATGCTCGCGATGGACGATGTAGAGGCCGCTGGCGACGATGATGGCGGCGCCGACCAGCGTCCAGCGGTCGGGAAACTGCTTGAAGACGATCCATCCGGAAATGATCATCCACACCATCTGCGAATAGGGATAGGGCGCCAAAGCCGTGGTCGTCGCCAGCCGGTAGGCCTGGACGAGCAGCCAGTGACCGACGCCGCCGAACACGCCGAGCATCAGCAGCACGAACCAGTGCCAGCCGTCATGCGGCAAGGAAAACGAAAACGGCAGCAGGGGCAACAGCAGCAGCGCCGGCGCCAGCGCCGAAAACAGGATGAGGCTCTCCGATGTCTCGGTCGCCGACATGCGGCGCGTCATGATGACGTAGAAGCAGTTCGACAGCATCGAGCCGAGCGCGAAGAGATGTCCGATGCCGAACACGCCGACGCCCGGTCGGGTGATGATGAGGACGCCGGCAAAGGCCGCCAGGATGGCCAGCCAGCGCCGCCAGCCCGCCCACTCGCCAAGCAGCGGACCGGCCAGCGCCGTGATCACCATCGGCCCAAAGAAATAGATCGAGGTTGTCTCGGCCAGTTGCAGGGATTTGAGCGCCAGGACATTGAATATGGTCGATCCGAACAGGAAAGCCCCGCGCAGGATATGCGCAGGCAGGTTGATCGGGCGAAACCGCATGGGTTGGCGCCAGCCGCGCAACAGGGTGCCGACCAGGATGACATGCACGGCAAAGCGCACCCAGGCAACGACCAGCACGGAAATGCCGGCGAGGACGAGGTATTTGCTTGATGTGTCGAGGAAGGTGAAGCAGACGTAAGTGGAAAGCATGCACAGGATCGCCACCGGGGGCGTCGCGCTTTCTACATGTCTTTGGGGAGCACTCACTTGCAGGCCGGGTGGGAGCTGGGCTGGACCCACCTTTGCGGGAATTGCCGGCTCCCGGCAAGCCAATTGTCGGCTGTCGCCACGCCAAAGCCGGCTGGCACAACAAGTGTCGGCGGCAGGCTTAGTCGATGCCTCTGAAGCTACGGGTGCATACGGGCGCCCTTGGTGATCTTGTCGACCAGCTTCTTGTCGGCGCGAAGCGCGATCCCGACCGCCTTGGCGTCTTCAGGCGCAAATTCGGCGAAGACGGCGCGGTTGGCCGCGTCAAAGCCGGTCGAAAACATCTCCTCGACATAGAGCGAGGTGGTCACGCCGCGCTCCAATGTGCGCCGGTGGATCGTGCCCAGCGTGGCCTGGTCGGCGGACAAAACGATGACCGGCTGGATCGACAGCGGGTTATAGAGATTGCCGGCGCGGTCGCGATAGGGTTCACCGATGATATCGGAAAACTGCGCGACGATGCCGCTGGTCAGGAAGGCGGTGACGTTGAGTTTCTGCCAGACCGCCAGATCTTCCCTGAGCACGATTGCAAATTTCGTATCGAACATGAGACATTGGCCATTCGGTTTGTGCCCCAATGCGAGGCTTAAGGAGACGATGTCGCACGATCTAGACAGCCAGGCCTTCGAGGGTCTTGGACGTTTGTGCATCGATGCGGCGGAAAACCGTATTATCTCCGCCCCCGATCCCGCAGGCATGGAGCGGATCGAGGCACGCTTCCATGGCAGCGCGTTCGACCTGCATCGCCACGACACCTATGCGATCGGGGTAACGCTGCACGGTGTGCAGACGTTTCGCTATCTTGGTGCTGCGCGTCACAGCCTTCCAGGCCAGATCATCGTGCTACACCCCGACGAACTGCATGACGGCGGCGCCGGCACCGAGGACGGCCTGCGCTACCGAATGCTCTATTTGGAGCCGTCGCTGATGCTCGACTGCCTCGGCGGCGCTTCGCTGCCTTTTGTGAGGGATGGCGTGGTGACGGACGCCGCCTTTTGCGCAACGCTGCTTTCGGCGCTGGGGCCGCTGGAGCAGGAACTCGACGACCTGTTCGTCGACGATTTCCTGGTCCAACTGATGCAAAGCCTGACCCGGCATGGTGGCCAGCCGGCAAAGCCGATGACCAGGACGGCGTGGCGGGCGGCTGCACTGGCGCGCGACTATCTCACGGAAAACCTGACCCGGCCGGTGCGCTCCGGCGAACTGGAAGCCATAACCGGGCTCGACCGCTATGCCTTGTCACGGCATTTCCGCGCGGCGTTCTCGACCAGTCCGCATCGCTTCCTGGTGATGCGCCGGCTTCAGCGTGCGCGGCGGATGATCGCCGCCGGCGAACCGTTGGCGCAGATCGCGGTCGAAGCCGGCTTCAGCGACCAGAGCCATTTCATCAGGCAGTTCAAGAGGCGTTCGGCATGACAC
>NZ_RZPL01000579.1:0-3801 GCF_004022805.1 Mesorhizobium sp. M7A.F.Ca.CA.002.04.1.1
CGATATCGCCGCACTGGCGACCCGCCGGGCGCGCGGCCGCAGCCCGTCAGTCATCGCCGAAAGCGCCATCGCCTGGGGCGAGCCCTCGATCGTAACGGCGATTTCGACCGTCTCGCGCGGTCGGCTTATCTATCGCGGGCAGGACGCCGCAGTGCTCTCCGGGCACGCCACACTGGAAGAAGCCGCCGCCGTTCTGTGGGCTCTGCCGAAACCGGTGGCTTTCGAAGCAGCGTCGCCGGACGCACCCCATCAAGCTGGCCGAGCCTCGGCCTTTGCGCAACTTGCCGTGCTTGCCGGTCAGGGGCGCCCGTCGCTCGGGCGCAGCGCCGCCTCGCTGCATACCGATGCCGCGCACGCGGTCGGCGTGCTGGCCGCCGCGCTGGGCGCACCGGCGGGGTCAAATCCCGTCCATCAGCGGCTTGCGCAGGACTGGTCGGTGGATGCCGGCCGCGCCGATGCGATCCGCCGTGCGCTTGTCCTGCTTGCCGATCATGAACTGAATGCGTCGACCTTCGCCGCGCGCGTCGCAGCCTCGACCGGCGCGCCGCTGGCCGCTTGCCTGCTGGCAGGGCTCGCGACGCTGTCAGGCCCGCGCCATGGCGGCGCCGGAGAGGCGGTGATGCAACTGGCCGAGGATGCGGCGCGGCATGGCGCCGATGCGACGATCCGGCGCTGGCTCAGCCATGACCGGCCGCTGCCGGGGTTCGGTCATCAACTCTATCCTGACGGCGATCCCCGCGGGGCGGCGCTGCTGTCGGTGATCGAGGTTGACGGCACACTATCGTCGCTGCGCGACGCTGCCTTTGCGGCGACCGGCGCGCTTCCCAACATCGACTTTGGGCTGGCCGCGCTGACGCGCAGCCTAGGCTTGCCGCGCGATGCACCGTTCCGCCTGTTCGCGCTCGCACGCAGCGTCGGCTGGGCCGCGCACACGGTCGAACAGATAACAAGCGGAAGTGTCATCCGGCCGCGCGGCCGCTATGAGGGCGTGCTGGTGTAAGGCCGCAAGAACGCCAGGCGCTCAGGACATCGTGTCGAGCTTGCGCTGCATGGCCGCGATCTGGTCCTTCAGTTCCTGAAGATCGTCGGGCTTGTCAGGCGTTTCCTTCCTGGCCGGCTCGGGCGACGTCGCAGCGGCTGGCGCGGAGCCAGCGGGCGGGAACGGCGTGAACAGCCGCATCGCATTCTGGAACATTTCCATGTTGCGGCGCGTCTGTTCCTCCAGCGCCTTGATCGGCGTGGTGATCTTCATCATGTCGAGCGGCGACTTGCCGAGCGCCCCCTTCATCTGCTCGCGAAAGCGCTCCTGCTCCTTGGAAAAGGCAAGCATCGACTGTTCGAGGAAGCTCGGGACGATCATCTGCATCTGGTCACCGTAATAAGCGATGAGCTGGCGCAGGAACGGGATCGGCAGCATGTTCTGCCCGTCCTTGTTCTCCAGTTCGAAGATGATCTGGGTCAACACCGGATGCGTGATGTCGTCGCCGGTCTTGGCGTCCTGGACGGTGAACTCCTCGCCCTTCTTGACCATCTCGGCGAGGTCCTCGAGCGTCACATAGGTGCTGGTGCCGGTGTTGTAGAGGCGGCGATTGGCGTATTTCTTGATGATGATCGGATCGTCTTTAGCGGCCATCTACATCCTCCCGGGGACACCGGCGCGCCTCTGAGTAAGCCGCCGATAACGATTGTGCCTTTTTTGAGGATATGCGCAAAAGCCTCACAATTCCAAGCAGTTTGTGCAGTGCGGGATCACTAAATGCTGCATGGCAGGCAAAATATGCTGCGCAGCAATGGACGAATGGCCGCCATGGCAAGGCATGGCCTGCTTGCGGCGCATGGGCGCCATGCCCATTTCCGGTTTGACTTGGGGTTGGGAAAGGGCAAGAAAAGTCCCCAACGACAGAGCAACACCCTTGAAGTCTGGAGAAGAAAATGTCCGCTTCCATCGTCATTGCCAGTGCGGCGCGCACGCCGGTCGGCTCCTTCAACGGCGCTTTCGCCGCCACCCCGGCGCATGAGCTCGGCGCCGTCGTCATCACGGAATTGCTGTCGCGTGCCGGCGTCGAACCAGGCGAGGTCGACGAGGTCATCCTCGGCCAGGTGCTGACCGCCGCGCAAGGCCAGAACCCGGCCCGCCAGGCATCGATCAATGCCGGCCTGCCCAAGGAAACCACCGCCTGGGGCCTCAATCAGGTTTGCGGCTCGGGCCTGCGCGCCATCGCGCTCGGCATGCAGCAGATCGCCATCGGCGATGCCAAGGTGATCGTCGCCGGAGGCCAGGAATCGATGTCGCTTTCGACGCATGCCCAGCACCTGCGCGCCGGCGTCAAGATGGGCGACTTCAAGCTGATCGACACCATGATCAAGGATGGGCTGTGGGACGCCTTCAACGGTTACCACATGGGCAACACAGCCGAAAACGTCGCGCGTCAGTTCCAGATCACCCGCGAAGACCAGGACCAGTTCGCGCTCGCCTCGCAAAACAAGGCCGAGGCCGCGCAGAAGGCCGGCAAGTTCAAGGACGAGATCGTCGCCGTCACCATCAAGGGCAAGAAGGGCGACACCATCGTTGACCAGGACGAATACATCCGCCACGGCGCCACGATCGACGCCATGACCAAGCTGAAACCGGCTTTCGACAAGGACGGCACGGTAACCGCCGCCAACGCCTCCGGCATCAATGACGGCGCCGCCGGCGCGCTGCTGATGAGCGAAGCGGAAGCGGTGAGGCGCGGCATCACCCCGCTGGCGCGCATCGTGTCCTGGGCAACCGCCGGCGTCGATCCGCAGATCATGGGCACCGGACCCATTCCCGCCTCGCGCAAGGCCTTGGAAAAGGCCGGCTGGTCGGTCGGCGATCTCGACCTGGTCGAGGCCAACGAAGCCTTTGCGGCGCAGGCCTGCGCCGTCAACAAGGACATGGGCTGGGATCCCTCGATCGTCAACGTCAATGGCGGCGCCATCGCCATCGGCCATCCGATCGGTGCGTCCGGCGCTCGCGTCTTCAACACGCTGGTCTTCGAAATGCGCCGGCGCGGCGCCAAGAAGGGTCTCGCTACCCTGTGCATCGGCGGCGGCATGGGCGTCGCCATGTGTGTCGAAGCACTCTGAAGAAAGTCACTAAACGGGCGGCGTGCATGCATGTCGCCCAAAACTGCGCAGCGGTTTTGGGAACACCGACATGCATAAAACCAAACAGCTGAAGCGCATCGCCTGAACCTACTTCAGCGCGACGCGCTTTAGCCGCCCGTTCTGTATCCAGTGCCTGCCAAGCCCGACAACAGGGCGATATCAAAAAAGGGGAAATGCATGACCAAGGTAGCAATCGTCACAGGCGGATCGCGCGGCATCGGCGCGGCGATCTCGATCGCATTGAAGACCGTCGGCTATTCGGTTGCGGCGAACTATGCCGGCAATGATGCCGCAGCGGCGAAATTCAAGGCTGAGACCGGCATTCCGGTCTACAAATGGTCGGTCGCCGACTATGATGCCTGCGCCGCCGGCATCAAGCAGGTCGAGGCCGATCTCGGCCCGGTCTCGGTGCTGGTCAACAATGCCGGCATCACCCGCGACGCCATGTTCCACAAGATCACGCGTGAGCAGTGGAAAGAGGTCATCGACACCAACCTGTCCGGCGTCTTCAACATGACGCATCCGCTGTGGAGCGGGATGCGCGACCGCAAGTTCGGCCGCATCATCACCATCTCCTCGATCAACGGCCAGAAGGGCCAGGCCGGCCAGGTCAACTATTCCGCCGCCAAGGCCGGCGATATCGGTTTCAGCAAGGCTCTCGCCCAAGAG
>NZ_RZPL01000057.1:0-14458 GCF_004022805.1 Mesorhizobium sp. M7A.F.Ca.CA.002.04.1.1
GTGGCGCCGGTGGTGGCGAGCCACGTCCGGCAACGGCTGGAAGCGACGGGCGTGCGCATCCTCACCGGCACCTCGATCGCCGGGCTCGAAGGCGAAAACGGTCATGTCGTGGCCGCGATCACCTCGTCAGGCGAAAGACTGCCGGCGCGCATGGTCATTGTCGGCATTGGTGCCGTGCCGAATGTCGAACTGGCACAGGAAGCTGGCCTCGGCATCGCCAACGGCATCCGCGTCGATCACCAGATGCGGACTTCGGTGCCGGAGATTCTCGCTATTGGCGATGCTGCCTCTTACCGTCACTGGTTCACCGGCGGCGACGTGCGGCTGGAATCGGTGCAGAATGCCACCGACCAGGCGCGGCTTGCCGCGCGCACGATATCAGGCCATGCCGACGCCTATTCTGCGGTGCCATGGTTCTGGTCCGACATCGGCGACATGAAGCTGCAGATGGTCGGCCTGACCGCCGGCGGCGACAGCCATGTCGTGCTGGGCGGCCTTCCCGACAACAAATTCTCGATCTACCACTATGCCGGCGACCGGCTGCTCGGCATCGAATCGGTCAACCGTCCGGGCGACCATATGCTTGGCCGCAAGATGTTGGGCGCCGGCTTCTCGCCGACGCCGCAGACGGTGGCCGCTGGCCCCGAGGGGCTGAAAGCGGCACTGGCTGCTTTCCTCGAGAATGAGCCCGCCAGAGCGGCGGGATAATTCCGTCCCTCAGGCGCGGCACCTTACTGATCAGGCGGCGCAGACTTCGCGGATCGAGCTTTCCAGAATGTCGAGTGCTTCGTTCATGACTTCGTCCTGGATGGTGATCGGCGCCAGGAAGCGGATGACGTTGCCGTAGACGCCGCAGGTCAACAGGATCAGGCCCTTGTCGAGCGCCTTCAACCGGATCGCATTGGCGATCTCGGCTGAGGGCAGGCCCTTCTTGACGTCGTTGAACTCGACCGCGTTCATGAAGCCGAGACCTCTGATGTCGACGATCTCGGGCACGTCGTCGCGGATCGACTGCAGCCGCTGTTTCAGCCTTGCGCCCAGCGTATTGGCGCGGTCGCACAGCTTTTCATCCTCGATCACGTCGAGCACGGCGTGCGCCGCGGCAACGCCGATCGGACTGCCGCCATAGGTGCCGCCGAGCCCGCCGGGGCCGGGCGCATCCATGATTTCGGCGCGGCCGGTGACCGCCGCCAGAGGAAAGCCGCCGGCCAGGCTCTTGGCCATGGTGGTGATGTCGGCGGCCACCTCATGGTGATCCATAGCAAACATCTTGCCGGTGCGGGCAAAGCCGGTCTGCACTTCGTCGGCGATCAGCAGCATGCCGTGCTGGTCGCAAAGCTTGCGCAGCGCAACCAGGAAATCCCGCGGCGCGTCGTAGAAGCCGCCCTCGCCCTGAACCGGCTCGATGATGATGGCGGCGACGCGCGCCGGATCCACATCGGCCTTGAACAACCGGTCGAGCGCCGCCAGCGAGTCGGCGACCGAGACACCGTGCAGCGGCACAGGAAACGGCGCATGGTAGACATCGCCCGGCATGGCGCCGAAGCCGACCTTGTAAGGCACGACCTTGCCGGTCAGCGCCATGCCCATGAAGGTGCGGCCATGGAAGCCGCCGGCGAAGGCAATGACCGCCTGACGGCCGGTGGCATTGCGGGCGATCTTGATGGCGTTCTCGACAGCCTCGGCCCCGGTGGTGACGAAGATCGTCTTCTTCTCGAACTTGCCGGGCAGCATGCCGTTCAGCCGTTCGGCCAGGCGCACATAGCTCTCATAGGGCACCACCTGGTGGCAGGTGTGGGTGAAGCGGTCGAGCTGTGCCTTGACCGCCTCGATCACCCTGGGATGGCGATGCCCGGTGTTGACGACGGCGATGCCCGACGAGAAATCGATATAGCGACGCCCCTCGACATCCCAGATTTCCGAATTCTCAGCCCGGTCGGCATAAATCTGCGTGGTCATGCCGACGCCGCGGGAAATCGATTGGTTCTTGCGTTCGGAAATGGCTGAATTCTTCATCGTATCCCTCACCGGGCCGGCGCCCGTCCTGTTTGATGCCGTTGAGATGTCTTCTGACCTTATTTCACGTTTTCCTCAAGTCGGCACCACCGGCAGGCGATTGGGCCTGCGGTGGGCAGATCCCGGCGCTTAGCCAGTCGGGCGATACACGTACGAGACCGGTTTCCTTTTCCCGGGGATCGACTATCCTCTGGATGGCCGCGAGGCACCGCGATCAGCGAGCGGCCCGCGGTCGGGAGAGCCCATGAGCAGGAACGTGACTTCGCCCGTCTCGCAGCCATCGGTCAAAGCTCCCGGTCTTTTGTCTTTTCCAGCCGCCCCGGCGCTTTTCGCCTGCACGGCGGCGCTGCTTCTGGCCGGCTGTCAGAAGCAGGAAGCGGCGGACAAGAAACTGCAGATCATGGTGCGCACCGAAACGGTGGCGATGGCCGACTATGCGCCAAGGACTTCGCTGACCGGGGTGATCGCGGCGCGTACGCTGAACAATCTGTCGTTCCGGGTCGGCGGTCGCGTCGCCGAACGGTTTGTCGATGTCGGCCAGCATGTCGATCAAGGCACGGTGCTCGCCCGCATCGACCCGCAGGAGCAGGAATCCGACCTGCGCTCGGCGCAGGCCGATCTTGATGCAGCCAAGGCGCAACTGACCCAGTCCGTTGCCGCCTTCGAGCGGCAGAAAACGCTGCTGGCGCAGGGCTTCACCACCAGGCGCGACTATGACGCCGCGGACCAGGCCCTGAAGGTGGCACAAGGCAGCGTCGAAGCCGCGCAGAGCGCTTTCTCCAACGCCCAGCAAAACCTGTCCTTCACCGAGCTCAAGGCCGGTGCCGCCGGCGTGATCACCGCCCGCCAAGTCGAAACCGGCCAAGTGGTGCAAGCCGCGCAAACCGTCTTCACCGTCGCCGAGGACGGCGACCGCGACGCGGTGTTCAACGTGCAGGAGACGCTGATCGCCAAGACACCGGCATCGCCTGCGGTGACGATCACGCTGTTGTCCGATCCGCAGGTCAGGGCAACGGGCAAGGTCCGCGAAATCTCGCCTGCGGTCGACCCGGCTTCGGGCTCGATCCGGGTCAAGGTCGCCATTCCCGACACGCCCGCCGGCATGCCGCTGGGAGCAGCCGTCATCGGCTCGGTAAGCGCCAAGCCGGCGAAGGCGATCCTGCTGCCCTGGCAGGCGCTGACGTCCAGCGGCGGCAAGCCGGCGGTCTGGATCGTCGATCCCTCGACCAAGGCGGTGACGATGGCGCCGGTCGAAGTGCTGGCGTTCAATTCGGGCACGGTCGTGATCGCCAGGGGACTGGACGAAGGCCAGAGCGTCGTCACCGCTGGAGGACAGCTGCTCAGCCCTGGACAGACGATCGAGATATCGGGAGCGGGCCAATGAGCCGGACGCCGCGCATCCTGCTCGGCGTGCTCATGCTCGGCGCGCTGGCATCCTGCTCCAGGTCGGAGGAAAAGCCGCCCGAGATCATCCGGCCGGTGCTGTCGATGGTGATCGAGCCGCGCACCACGCAAGTCTTCGGTTTTGCCGGATCCGTCGAACCGCAGGTCAGCGCCGATCTGGCCTTCCGTCTGCTTGGCCGGGTCGTCTCGCGCGACGTCCAGGTCGGCGACATCGTCAGCAAGGGCACGACGATAGCGGCACTCGATCCGACCGCGCTGGAGTTGTCGCTCCAGGCGGCCAAGGCGGAACTGTCCAATGCCGAGGCGCAGTTCGCCAACGCCGCCGCCAGCGAGGAACGGCAGCGCCAGTTACTCGCCTCGGCCAACGCCACGCAAGCTGTCTTCGACGCCGCGCAGCAGGCGCGCAAAGCTGCGGAGGCAGGTGTCGAGCGGGCCAAGGCCTCGCTTGCCAAATCGCAGGAACAGCTCGGCTATGCCAGGCTGTTCTCTGATTTCGACGGTGTCGTCACCGCTGTCGGCGCCGAAGTTGGCCAGACGGTCTCGCCCGGCCAGACGGTCGTCACCGTGGCGCGCTCGGACCTGCGCGAGGCGGTGGTCGACATTCCCGACCAATTGACCGGTGATCTCGCGGCCGGCACGCCCTTCCAGGTCATCCTGCAGTCGCTGCCGACGATCCAGACCGGGGCTAAGCTGCGCGAGATCGCACCGCAATCCGAGGGCTCGACCCGCACCCGGCGCGTCAGGTTGACGCTCACGGATCCGCCACAGGCCTTCCGGCTCGGCTCCACGGTGACGGCGACCCGCGTGACCAAGGTGGCACCGACGATCGAACTGCCCATGTCGGCGCTGTTCGAAAAGAACGGTTCCGCGAAAGTGTGGATCGTCGACCCGCAGACATCGAGCGTGAACGCACGCGACATAAAGGTCGCGTCGAAGAATGGCGGCACCTTCACGGTGACCGAGGGGCTGGAGGCCGGCATGCGTGTTGTCACGGCGGGCGTCCACAGCCTGAGCGAAGGCCAGAAGGTGACAGTGCCCGAGGGAGGGGCCTCATGAAAGGCTTCAATCTCTCCGACTGGGCGCTCAACCACCGCTCCATGGTCTGGTATTTCATGCTGGTCTTCGTCGTGGCTGGCGTGTTCTCCTACCTCAATCTCGGCCGTGAAGAAGATCCCAACTTCACCATCAAGACGATGATCATCCAGGCCAACTGGCCGGGCGCCTCGGTCAAGGAAACCGTGCAGCAGGTGACCGACCGGATCGAGAAGAAACTCGAGGAACTCGACAGCCTCGACTACACCAAGTCCGTCACCACGGCCGGCCAGACCGTCATCTTCGTCAACCTGAAGGACACCACCAAGGCACGCGATGTCGTGCCGAACTGGATTCAGGTGCGCAACATGGTCAATGACATCGGGGCACAGTTTCCGCAGGGTGTGCAGGGCCCGTTCTTCAACGACCGCTTCGGCGACGTCTATGGCAACATCTACGCCTTCACATCGGACGGGCTGACGCCGCGCCAGTTGCGCGACTATGTCGAGGATGCCAGAACAAAGATCCTGACCGTGCCCAACGCCGGCAAGGTCGACCTGGTCGGCGCCCAGGACGAAGCGATCTATCTCGAATTCTCAACCCGCCAGATCGCCGCCCTCGGCCTCAACCAGCAAGCGATCGTCGCCAGCCTGCAGGCGCAGAACGCGATCACGCCGTCCGGCGTCATCCAGTCCGGGCCGGAGCGCATCAGCGTGCGTGTCGGCGGGCAGTTCACCTCCGAGGAAAGCCTGCGCGCCATCAATCTGCGCGTCAACGACCGCTTCTTCCGCCTGAGCGACGTAGCGACGATCACACGCGGCTATGTCGATCCGCCGACGGCACTGTTCCGTTTCAACGGCCAGGACGCGATCGGGCTCGCCATCGGCATGAAACCCAACGCCAACCTGCTCGAATTCGGCGAGGCCCTGCACAAGGAGATGGACAAGGTGCTGGCCGACCTGCCGGTCGGCGTCGGCGTGCATCTGGTGGCCGACCAGCCGGTCATCGTCGAGGAGGCCGTCTCGGGCTTTACGCGTGCGCTGTTCGAGGCGGTCGCCATCGTGCTCGCCGTGTCGTTCATCAGTCTCGGCATGCGCGCCGGCTTCGTCGTGGCGCTGTCGATCCCGCTGGTGCTGGCCATCACCTTCACCGTCATGGCCTATCTCGGCATTTCGCTGCAGCGTATTTCCCTGGGTGCGCTGATCATCGCGCTCGGCCTTCTGGTCGACGACGCGATGATCGCGGTCGAGATGATGGTGGCGCGGCTGGAGGTCGGCGACAATCTGCGCAAGGCAGCGACCTATGTCTACACGTCGACCGCCTTTCCGATGCTGACCGGTACGCTGGTAACTGTCGCCGGCTTCATCCCGATCGGCCTCAACAACAGCGCCGCCGGCGAATATACCTTCACCCTGTTCGTGGTCATCGCCGTTTCGCTGCTGGTGTCATGGATCGTGGCGGTGCTGTTTGCGCCACTGCTCGGCGTCACCATCCTGCCGGCGACGATGAAAACCAAGCATCACGACCAGCCGGGCCGCTTCACCTCACTGTTCCGGCGCGTGCTTGTCGGCTCGGTGCGCCATCACTGGCTGACCATCATCGCCACCGTGTCGTTGTTTGCCGGCTCGATCGCCGGCTTCGGCCTGGTGCAGCAGCAGTTCTTCCCGCCATCGGACCGGCCGGAGCTGATCGTCGACTGGAACCTGCCGCAGAATTCTTCGATCGCCGACACGCGCGACCAGATGGAGCGGTTCGAGCAGCGGGCGCTGGTCGGCAATCCCGACATCGACCATTTCTCGTCCTATATCGGCCAGGGCGCGGTGCGTTTCGTGCTCGCCTATGACGTGCAGCCGGCCAACCCCTATTTCGGCCAGACCGTCATCGTCACCAAGAGCATCGAGGCCCGCAACCGGGTCAAGCCGGCGCTGGAAAAGCTGCTGCGCGAGGAGTTCGTCGGCACCGACGCCTTCGTCAAGCCGCTCGAACTCGGACCGCCGGTCGGCCGCCCCGTGCAATACCGCGTCGGCGGTCCCGACATCCAGACGGTGCGCGAACTGGCGCAGCAATTCGCCGGTGTCATCTCCGCCAATCCAAAGCTCGCTGCGCCGACCTTCGACTGGAACGAGCCGCAGCGGGTGCTGAGGGTCGACGTGCTGCAGGACAAGGCACGCCAGCTCGGCATCACCTCCTCCGACATCGCCAGCGCGCTGAACAGTACGGTCGGCGGCGCCACCATCACGCAGGTGCGCGACGCGACCTACCTGATCAATGTCGTGGCCCGCTCCCGCGGGGCCGAACGCGGCTCGATCGAGACGTTGCAGAACATGCAGTTGCCGACCAGCACCGGCGAGGCGATCCCGCTCGCGGCGGTCGCCAACTTCCGCTACGATCTGGAGCAACCGACGGTGTGGCGACGCGATCGCATCCCGACCATCACCGTGCGCGCCGGGCTGGTCGGCGACGTGCTGCCGGCCACGGTCGTCAACGAACTGAAGCCATCGGTCGATGCCTTCACCGCCAAGCTGCCGCCGGGCTATTCGATCGCCACCGCCGGCTCGGTCGAGGAGAGCGCCAAAAGTCAGGGACCGATCGCCGCCGTCGTGCCGTTGATGCTGTTCGTCATGGCAACGATCCTGATGGTGCAGTTGCAAAGCTTCCAGCGCCTGTTCCTGGTCGTGGCGGTGGCGCCGCTCGGCCTGATCGGCGTGGTGGCGGCCCTGGTGCCGAGCGGAGCGCCGCTGGGCTTCGTCGCCATCCTGGGCGTGCTGGCGCTGATCGGCATCCTGATCCGCAATTCGGTCATCCTGATCGTGCAGATCGAGGATCTTGTTCGAGAGGGCAAGGACCGCTGGGCGGCGGTCATCGAAGCGACCGAACACCGGATGCGGCCGATCGCACTGACGGCGGCGGCCGCCAGCCTGGCGCTGATCCCGATCGCGCGTGAAGTGTTCTGGGGTCCGATGGCCTATGCGATGATGGGCGGCATCATCGCGGGTACCGCAATCACGCTGCTGTTCCTGCCGGCGCTTTATGTGACGTGGTTCAGGATCAAGGAGCCGAAGGGCCGGGAAGAGCCACCCGTTCTGGAGAGCGGCGAACTGGCGCAAGGCTCAGCCTAAGGCTTTGCCTGATCATTCGTTGTCGTTGGAGGGCACAGGGCGCGACCTGGCGCGTTGCCATGGCGACGATTTCGAGGTGCGCCAAGCGTGCCAGCCTTCTGGCAAGTCCGCCAACGCCTGGATGCTTTCGTCCCGCTGCACAACGTTTTGCAAGCTGACGATCATGATATCGCCTTCGTCAACAGGTCCGGTTTCGCTGTTGTGGAATTGCCAACTGCCGTCGTCATCGTCATGTGAGACGTATGTAATCCAATCGCCGCGGGTAACGACTGCCCTATCCACAAACACCGCGACATTGGGCGGATCCGCAAACTTCCATTCCTCCATGGGAATTCCCCAAGATGGTTGTTCGGCGCAAAAGAGAAAACGAATTCAAGCGGTTCTCACAAACCCGTCGCTGGCCCGCAACAGATTGCGCGTATAGTCCTTGGTCACGCGGCGCTCGACAAGGTCTGCCGCCGCCAGATTCTCCACCGCCTCGCCGCTTTGCATCACCATCAGCCGCTCGCACATATGGGTGATGATGGCGAGGTCGTGGCTGACCATCAGGAAGGTCAGCTTGCGGCGCTTGCGTACCTCTTCCAGCAGGTTGAGCACTTCCGCCTGCACCGAGGCATCGAGCGCCGAGGTCGGCTCGTCGAGCAGCAGGATCGACGGTTCCAGAATGAGCGCACGCGCGATCGCCACGCGCTGGCGCTGGCCGCCGGAGAGCTGGTGCGAATAGCGAAACCGAAAACCGTTGCCGAGGCCGACTTCGTCGAGCGCCCGCTGGATACGCTTTTCGCCGTCGGCAAAGCCATGGATGGCAAGCGGCTCCTGCAGCAGACGGTCGACGGTCTGGCGCGGGTGCAGCGACCCGTACGGATCCTGGAAGACCATCTGCACTTCACGGTAGAAGGCCTTGTCGCGGCGCGCGCCGAGCGTCTTGCCGTTGACGACGATGCCGCCCGATGCAACCGGCGCAAGGCCGGCGATGGCCCGCAGCAGCGTCGATTTGCCGGAGCCGGATTCGCCGACCAGGCCGAAGGATTCGCCCGGCTGCACGTCGAGGCTGACGCCTTTCAGTGCGCGAAAACGGTCGAAGATCACTTCCAGCCTGTCGACGGCAATCGCAGAAGTCATGCCGCCCACTCCGGCTTGCGGTCGAGCACCGGCAGCGGGTGGCGGTCGGCACCGATCTTGGGCATGCAATTGAGCAGGCCGCGCGTGTAGGGATGCTGGGCCTGGCCGAGTTCGGACGCCTTGAGCTGCTCGACCACCTTGCCGGCATACATGACGATGACGCGGTCGCAGAAGGACGAGACCAGGCGCAAATCGTGCGAGATGAAGATCAGCCCCATGCCACGCTCACTGACCAGCCGGTCGAGGATGCCGAGCACATCGAGCTGCACGGTGACGTCGAGCGCCGAGGTCGGCTCGTCGGCGATCATCATTTCCGGACCGGCGATCAGCATCATGGCGATCATGGCGCGCTGGCCCATGCCGCCCGAAACTTCATGCGGATGCAAATTGAAGACGCGAGAGGGATCACGGATCTGCACCGCCTCCAGCATGGCCAATGCACGGTCGCGCGCCTCCGCCTTGCCGACCTTTTCATGGGTGCGCAGCGTCTCGACGATCTGGCGACCGATGCTCATCACCGGGTCGAGCGAATATTTCGGATCCTGCAGGATCATGGCGATGCGCTTGCCGCGCAGCTTCCTGCGTTCGCGTGGCGAGACGGTGAGCAAATCGATGCCGTCGAAGGCGAGCTTGTTGGCCGATATCCGCGCCTGCGGTGGCGTCAGGCCCATGATGGCGCGGCCGGTCTGCGATTTTCCCGAGCCGGATTCGCCGACGATGCCGAGCCGTTCGCGGCCGAGCGAAAAGGAAACGCCGCGCACCGCCTCGATCAGCCCGGTGCGGGTCGGGAAGGTGACGCGCAGGTCGTCTACGTTGAGAAGCGTTTTCGTTTCTCCGCTCATTGGTCGCCGCTCATTGGTCGCCACTCCGCGGATCGAGCGCGTCGCGCAGGCCGTCGCCAAGCAGGTTGAAGCCGAGGCTGACGATGAGGATGGCGAAGCCCGGCGCACCGGCCACCCACCACTGGTCGAGCACGAAGCGGCGGCCGGACGCGATCATCGTGCCCCATTCGGGCAGCGGCGGCTGCGCGCCGAGGCCGAGGAAACCGAGCCCGGCGGCGGTCAGGATGATGCCGGCCATGTCGAGCGTCACCCTGACGATCAGGGACGAAATGCAAAGCGGCATGATATGGCGCAGCACGATGCGGAAGGGCGAGGCGCCCATCAGTTGCACCGCCTTGATGTAGTCGGAATTGCGCACCGTCAGCGTCTCTGCCCGCGCGATGCGGGCGTAGGGCGGCCATGAGGTGATGGCGATGGCCAGCACCGCATTCTCGATGCCGGGGCCAAGTGCTGCGACGAAGGCCAGCGCCAGGATCAGCTTGGGAAAGGCGAGGAAGATGTCGGTGATGCGCATCAGGATGGCATCGGTCCAGCCGCCGGCATAGCCGGCCACCGTGCCGACCAGAAGGCCGATGGGTGCGGCGATGATGGCGACCAGGATGACCACGTAAAGCGTCCAGCGCGAGCCGTAGAGGATGCGCGACAGGATATCGCGGCCGAGATCGTCGGTGCCGAACCAGTGCTCGGCGCTCGGCGCCAGCAGGCGCGCGTTCTTCAGGTCGCCGAACGTTGGCGAATAAGGTGCCAGCACGCCTGCAAGGGCGGCAACGACCAGCAGGGCAATGATGATGAGCAGGCCCAGAAACGCCAACCGGTTGGCGGAAAAGCGCCGCCACGCCACATAGGCGCGGCCGAGCCTTGCCTGCATGCGCGAGGCCGGCCGCTCGCTGAGCAGCCAGTCGCGACGGCTCTGGATGGTGTCGACGCTCATGCGGACTTCGTCCTCGGATCGAGCACCCGATACAGCAGGTCGGAGAGAAGGTTGATGGCGATGAACACCGAGCCGATGACGATGGTGCCACCGAGCACCGCATTCATGTCGGCGTTCTGCAGCGAATTGGTGATGTAAAGGCCGATGCCCGGCCATGAGAAGACGGTCTCGGTCAGCACCGAACCTTCCAGCAGTCCGGCATAGGACAGCGCGATCACCGTCACCATCGGCACCGCTGCGTTGCGCAGCGCGTGGCCCCAGATGATGCGGGTTTCCGACAGGCCCTTGGCGCGCGCCGCGACGATATATTCCTGCGACAATTCGTTGAGCATGAACGAGCGCGTCATGCGGCTGATATAGGCGAGCGAGAAATAGCCGAGCAGCGAGGCCGGCAGGATGATGTGGCGGAAGGCGTCGTAAAAAACGTCCCACTGCCCCTGCATCGCAGAGTCGAGGAGATAGAAGCCGGTGATCGGCGTAAAGGTGTATTCGTAGACGACGTCGAGCCTCGCCGGGAAGGCAACCCATTGCAGCTTGGCGTAAAACAGCACCAGCCCAAGCAGCCCCAGCCAGAAGATCGGCACGGAATAACCGATCAGGCCGATGACGCGCACGATCTGGTCGATGAGGCTGCCGCGCCTGACCGCGGCCAGCACACCGAGCGGCACGCCGAACAACGCGCCGATCAGCGTTCCGAGGGTCGCCAGTTCCGTCGTGGCCGGAAGCGCCCGGCGAATGTCGGTCATGACCGGATTGGTGGTCAGCACGGAGACGCCGAAATTGCCGTTCAGCGCATTCTTCACATAGATGTAGAACTGCTCGATCAACGGCAAATCGAGGCCCATCTCGCGGCGCGTGCGCTCAACCACATTGGCCGGCGCCCGGTCGCCGAGCACCGCCAGCACCGGGTCGATTGGAATGACGCGGCCGATGAAGAAGGTGACCGCGAGCAGACCAAGATAGGTCGTGATCGCAATGACCAGGAAACGGCCAAGCGATGATGCAACAGCGACGGCGCGGGCGCTGCCGCGCCCCGCCGCCACTTCTTTTTCAACCGCGCTCATGCGGCGTGTCCGCGAGCACTATTCCTTGGACACCGGTCCGACGAAGTTGGTGTCGAAGCTCGGGCCGAGCGCAAAGCCCTTGAGGTTCTTGCGCAGGCCGGCCACTTCCAGCTGCTGGTGGATGACGACGAAGGGGCTGGTGTCGAGGATTTTCTTCTCGAGATCCTTGTACATGTCGGCGCGCTTGCCGGCATCCTTCTCGAGCAGTGCCGCTTCCGTCTGCTTGGTCAGGTCCGGAATGTCCCAGGCGTTGCGCCAGGCCAGCGTCTTGGTCTTGGCCCCATCCGAATTGTCCGGGTTCGAGGCAAAGGTCTGGGCGTTGGAGTTCGGGTCGAAATAATCCTGGCCCCATTGGCCGATATAGATGTCGTGGTTGCGGGCGCGGTATTTGGTGAGCGTCTGCTTGCCGTCGCCCGGGATGATCTCGAGCTTGATGCCGGCCTGTCCGAGCGTCTGCTGGATCGATTCCGCCATCCCGGTCGTCGGCTGGCCGGTGCGTACGTCCATGGTTACGCTGAAGCCGTCGGGCAGACCGGCCTTGGCCAGCAATTCCTTGGCCTTGGCGACATCGAGCTTGAACGGATTCTCATCCAATTCGCCGAGCACGCCCTTGGGCAGGAAGGTCTGATGGATTTCGCCGATGCCCTTGAGGATGGTGGAGCTCAAGGCATCATAGTCGACCAGATACTTGAACGCCTGGCGCACCTCCGGCTTGGCGAGGTTCGCGTTCTTCTGGTTGAGGCTGATGTAATAGACCGTGCCCTTGGGCGCGCTGGTGGTGGTGAGGTCGGCGTTCTTGGCGATGGCGTCGAGGTCGTTCGGTTCGAGATTGCGGGCAACGTCGATGTCGCCAGCCTCGAGCGCCAGGCGCTGGCCCGAGCTTTCCTTCATGTTGCGATAAATGACGCGGGCAAGCTTGGCTTTTTCGCCGTAGTAATTGTCGTTGCGCTCGAGAACGACGGCTTCGTTGGCCCGCCATTCGCGCAGCTTGAAGACGCCGGAGCCGGCATAGCCGGTCTTCAGCCAGGCATTGCCGAAGTCATTGTCCCATTTGTAGTCGGCGCTCGGCGTGACCGAAGCGACATGCTCCTTGACCAGCTTGGCGTCGACCACCGAAGCCACCGTTGCCGACAGGCAGTTCAGCACGAAGCTCGGCGCATAGGCCTTGTCGACGGTGAACTGGAAGGTGCCGTCGTCGACAGCCTTGGCCTTTTCGGTGACGTTGTCACCGCTGATGCCAAACTGGCCGATGATGAAGGCCGGGCTCTTGTCGAGCTTGATGACGCGCTCGAACGACCAGGCGACATCGGACGCCGTGATCGGATTGCCGGAAGCGAATTTCAGGCCGGGCTTGAGCTTGAACGTGTAGGTCAGGCCGTCATCGGAGACGGTCCAGCTTTCGGCAAGGTCGCCCTTGACCTTGGAGGTGTCGCTGAGGTCGAGACGGACAAGCAGATCATAGGTGTTGCCGGTGACCTCGGCGGTCGACAGCTCGAACGCCTCGCCCGGATCCATGGAGATGATGTCGTCGATCGCGAAACCTTCGACCAGCGTGTCGGCGGGCGTGACCGCACCGGCGGGCGCGCCGGCCAGAAGCAGCGCCGACATGGCGGCACCCGCGAGCAGGAAGCGAGAGCGTAGAGCAAACTTTTCCATCATCATTGTGATTGTTCCCTGTTTTGTTGTTTGTTGACCTGAGTTCCCGGCTCAGGGTTGCGGAATTTTTTCGGGGCCTGGAGACGGCCCCTCTGCCCACTTACCGTCGTGGTTTTTGTCCAGTTGGTCAACACCATACCCGGCGGCCCCGTGGCGGGCAACGAGCATTTATACGACGGCTCATTGGGCCAGAAAGGCCGGTGGGGTGTCGACGCATAGGCCAGCCAATCGAGGCTGCCGATCGAGAAAAATCTGCTAATTTCGGAGCTATTTCAGCACTGCGACCAGATCGGCGTCAGGAAAGCAGGTGGCGGCGCGGCCGTTCTTGGCTTGCCATATGCCGATCGAGCGGCGGGTCTTGAAGCCGGGCAGGCCATCGGCGCTGCCGACATCATAGCCCTTGGCCTCCAGCGCCCGCTGCAGGGCGGCGATGTCCGAACGGTGCAGCCCGCCGATCGCGCCCCAGCTGCCGGCGAAGTTCTGATCGCCATGGGCGATGCGATCGGCGCCATGGCCGATGAACAGCGCGTACAGGTCGCTGGTGTTGTATTGCTTCAGCACGTAGAAATTGGGCGTGGCGACAAAGGCCGGGCCGCTGCGCCCTGCCGGCATCAGCAGAAAGCCTTCGGCCTTCAGCTCACTCACTGGAAACGGTTTGCCGCCGACGCGCTTGATGCCCATATCAGCCCATTGCGAGATTTTCTTGCCCTGGTCCGGGCCTTCCAGCGAACAGGAAACGCTTTCCGGCACCGTCACCTCGAATCCCCAGCCACGACCCTTTACCCAGCCATAGTGGACGAGATAATTGGCGATCGAGGCCAACACGTCGGGCGTCGAGTTCCAGATGTCGACGCGGCCGTCGCCGTCGAAATCGACGGCATGTTTCAGGAACGAGGTCGGCATGAATTGCGGCTGGCCGAGCGCGCCGGCCCAGGACGATTTCATCGCGCCGACCGGAGCCAGCCCGCGCTCGACGATCTCGAGTGCGGCAAGCAGTTCGGTGCGGAAGAAGTCCTTCCTGGTCGACATGAATGCCTTGGTGCCCAGCACTTCGAAGGCGTCATAAGGCATCTTCGCCGCGCCGAATCCGGTCTCGCGGCCCCAGATCGCCAGCAGCACTTCGCCCGGCACGCCATAGCGCTTTTCGATGGCCGCAAGTGTCCTGGCATTGGCGGCTTCGCGCGCGCGCGCGCCCGCCGTCACCGCGCGAACCGTCTTCTCGGCGAAATAGGCGCCGGGTGAGCCGAATTCGGCCTGGTGCTGCTTCTGGGG
>NZ_RZPL01000580.1:0-3794 GCF_004022805.1 Mesorhizobium sp. M7A.F.Ca.CA.002.04.1.1
GCCTTCGATCGAACCACGTATTCTGGTTCCAGATGATGATTTCTCGCATATCGCAAGCGAGAAGAAGACTGGGGATCTTTATGCGAACTCTCTGATTCAGGCCGATAATCTATTAGCGCTTAAATCCCTCCAAGACGAGATCGGAGGTATGGTGAAGTGCATTTTTATTGACCCTCCGTATAATACCGGATCTGCATTTGAGCAATACCAGGATGGTGTTGAGCATTCTCTTTGGCTAAATTTACTAAACGATCGAATTAAGCTTCTCTACAATCTATTGGAGCCAACCGGTTCCTTCTGGGTGAGCGTTGATGACAACGAAGCGCATTATCTGAAAGTTATGTGCGACGAGGTGTTTGGTAGAGGTAATTTTATCGCGAATGTAGTCTGGCAGAAAAAGTATACCGTTTCCAACGACGCTAAGTATTTCAGCGACAACCACGATCATATTTTGGTGTACGCAAAAGAGCGAGAACGTTGGTCCCCCAATCGCCTGCCCCGCTCTGATGAAATGAATGCACGATATTCAAATCCGGACAATCATCCGAAAGGTCCATGGAAGGCTACACCACTGCACGCGAAGAGCGGCAGCGCGAAGGCAAAAGGATTCAGCTTTCAGTTCAAGAATGGGTTCGTTTGGCGGCCCCCTTCAGGAACCTTTCCAAGATTCTCTGAAGAGTCGTTGCGACGGATGGACGAGAACAGCGAGATTTGGTTTGGACAAGGCGGCACTTCACAGCCATCACGAAAGACCTTTCTTTCGGAGTTGTCGAATACGGGAACCCCACCGCTGACAGTGTGGCTAAGTTCAGATGTCGGGCATAATCATGAGGCCAAAACCGAGGTAAAGGCATTCAATCCGGATGATGTCTTCGCCACTCCAAAACCCGAGCGCTTGCTTCAGCGGATTCTTCACATTGCCACTAGTCCCGGTGATCTCGTCCTCGATTCATTCGCAGGGTCCGGGACCACGGGGGCAGTCGCGCACAAAATGGGCCGTCGTTGGATCATGGTCGAGTTGGGCAACCATGCTGTCACCCACATTGTCCCGAGGCTGAGGAAAGTCATAGATGGCGATGATCCTGGCGGCATAACGGCAGCGACCGGATGGGAAGGCGGAGGCGGGTTTCGGTTCTATCGCCTTGCGCCGTCGCTTCTGGAAAAAGACCGTTTCGGCAATTGGGTTATATCCAAGGAATACAATGCTGCCATGCTAGCCGAGGCGCTCTGCAAGCATCTAGGCTTCACCTATGCGCCCAGCCAAGACCCGGCCGAATACTGGCGGCACGGGTACTCGACCGAAAGCGATTTCGTATTCGTGACGACCCAGTCGCTGACCTATGACGCGCTGAAAAAGCTATCGGAGGAAGTCGGATCCAAGCGCAGCCTGCTGGTTTGCTGCAAGGCCTTTAACGCGAAGGAAGACAGTTTTCCGAACCTGACGGTGAAGAAGATTCCTCATTCAATCCTCGCGAAGTGCGAATGGGGTCGAGACGACTATTCGCTAAAAATTGCGAACCTGCCGGAGAAGGTGGATTTCGATGAGGTGGCGGAGCCGGACGCGTCGAAGCGCGGCAAAGCCGCAGCGGCAGCCTTGCCGCTTTTTGACAATGCGGAGGATGAGGCATGACCTCCCAACGGCTGCTTCAGCAGATAAAGGCTCGCCTTTCACTGCGCACGCCCCAGGCTGAGGCGCTCGACATCTTGGCGGACGTGCTCAACACCATCGAATTTTCCAAGGGCGCTGATCCCGTCGTCGCACTTGACGCAATCAAGGCGACCTATGCCACGGTGACGGATTTCGAGCGCGATTTCCCGTCGCTCTGTTTCGCGCTTGCGACAGGGGTCGGCAAGACGCGCCTCATGGGCGCTTTCATTGCCTATCTCTATCTCTCAGGACGGTCGAAGCACTTCTTTATCCTCGCACCGAACACCACTATTTACGACAAGCTCGTCGACGATTTCAGTCGGCAGAACTCCTCAAAATACGTATTCCGGGGCATCGCTGAATTCGCGCAGCTTCCGCCCATAGTCGAGACCGGGGACAACTGGGAACGCGGCTACGCCGTGCGTGGCGACCTTCTGGGCCAGACCGCTATCGTGTTCATCTTCAACATCGACAAGGTGAACAAGGAGCAGGGGCGCATCCGTAAGCTCCATGAATATATCGGCGAGTCCTATTTCGAGTACCTGTCGGCCCTTCCGGACCTTGTCCTCTTGATGGACGAAGCGCACCGCTATCGCGCCAAGGCGGGCATGAACGCCATTGCCGAACTGAAACCTGTTATCGGCCTCGAATTGACGGCGACACCACGTTCGGTTGGAGCCAAATCGGTTGCGTTCAAGAACGTGGTTCTCGATTACCCGCTTGGACAGGCGATGGCCGAGGGCTATGTGAAAGACCCGGCCGTCGCCACTCGCGAAGGGTTTCGCGTCGACAGCATCACGCCGGAACAGCTTGAACGGATGAAGCTTGAGGACGGGATTCACTGCCATGAAAACACTAAGGCAGAGCTAGCGATCTATGCACAACAGACCGGGCGCAAGCTTGTCCATCCCTTCATGTTGGTCGTGGCGCAAGACACCACGCACGCCAGCGAAATCCGGCGATACCTGGAATCGGATGGTTTCTTTCGGGGGCGCTACCAGGGTCGCGTGATCGAGGTTCATTCCGGAACGCGCGCGGAGGAGACTGAAGAGGCGACCGAGAAGCTTGTCGCACTGGAGCATGATGCGACGACCGATATCGTCATTCACGTCAACAAACTGAAGGAAGGCTGGGACGTAACCAACCTCTACACGATCGTCCCATTGCGCGCATCGGCTTCCGACATTCTGACGGAGCAGACGCTTGGACGTGGCCTGCGGTTGCCTTATGGCCAGCGCACGGGCGTGGAAGCCGTCGATCGCTTGACCGTCATCGCGCATGACAGGTTCGACGACGTAATCAAGGCAGCGCGCGATCCGGACTCGCTCATCTCGATTAGGAAGACCGTCATTGTCGGCGGCAGCGGCGACGTGTCGAATCTCGGCGCGCATGTGGTCGAAGCTCCTTCGAATGTTGAAACGATGCTTACCGGAAAAGCGGGAGCGTTTGAGGAATCCGAACAAACGTCTTACGTCTTCGAGACCCAGGAAGAGCGTGAGGTAGCGAAAGTCGCTTGGGATGTGATCCAGCGCGAGTTCGAACGCCGGATCAAGACCGGGATCGAAAAACTCGACACGCCAGAGATACAGGCTGAAATCACCAGCATCGTGAAGGCGGTCATGGCACCTGAACAGCGATGGTTCGAAAGTTTCGAACGAAAAACCGATGTCGCAGCGACCGTCGCTAAAGTCACGAAACAGATCGTCATGCACACGATTTCGATTCCCGAAATCGTCGTGCTGCCGACGACGCAGGTAAATTTTGGATTCAAGGATTTCGACCTTTCGAATCTCGAAACAATCGCCAGGCAGCCGCTCTCCGATCAGATCATGGTCCAACGACTCCGCGACGAGACGCGCGCCTTCCTTGCTCGCACGGTGGAAGGCTCGAAGGAAGAACGCTTAGAGAGCTATGTTGTCCGCCATCTCATGGACATGCCAGAGGTCGATTACGACACGCAGAGCGAGCTTCTGTTCAAGCTGGCGGGGCAGATGGTGGCGCGGCTTCAATCATACCTTGCGACCTCCGAGGACGTGGAGAACGTCCTTTTGACGCACGGCAAAGATCTCGCCAGGTTCATTTTCCAGCAGATGATGACGCACTATTGGGAGACCCCGACCGATTACCGAGCTAGCGTCTCAAGGGG
>NZ_RZPL01000581.1:0-3783 GCF_004022805.1 Mesorhizobium sp. M7A.F.Ca.CA.002.04.1.1
GTGCGGCACCGTGGCCGAGGCGCTCCTCCGGCACGAAGGCAGCGCCCAGCAGGCGCCGTCCGGTGATGGTGAGGCTTCCCGAATCCTTGCCGCGAATGCGCACCGAGGCGGCATCCTGCTGCAGCACTTCGCCCGAAACGGATTCGAAGAACTCGCCCTGACCATTGCCGGCGACGCCGGCGATGCCGATCACCTCGCCGGCGCGGACGTTCAGGTTGATGCCCTTGAGCGGGATCGAGAACGGCGTCGCCGGTTGGCGGCTGAGATTGCGGATTTCGAGCAGCGGCTGCGCCTTGTCGATGCCCTCGACCGGCGCGCGCACCACGGCCTGCACCTCATTGCCGACCATCATTCGCGCCAGCGAAGAGGCTGTTTCCTCACGCGGATTGCAATGGCCGACCACCTTGCCGTGGCGCAGCACGGTGGCGCGGTCGCAGATGCGTTTGACCTCTTCGAGCCGGTGCGAGATGTAGAGGATGGATTTGCCTTCCGAGCGCAGGCGCTCCAGCGTCTCGAACAGCTTGTCGGCTTCCTGCGGCGTCAACACCGAGGTCGGTTCGTCCAGGATGATGAGCTGCGGCGTCTGCAGCAGGCAGCGGATGATTTCGATGCGCTGGCGCTCGCCCACCGACAGGTCGCCGACCAGCGATTCAGGATCGAGCGGCAGGCCATAGCTGAAGGAAAGCGCCCTCGCCTTCGCAGCGATGCTGCTGATCGGCGAGCCGTCGTCCAGCGACAGCGCGATGTTTTCGGCCGCGGTCAGCGCCTCGAACAGCGAAAAATGCTGGAACACCATGCCGATGCCGAGCTTTTTCGCGACGCCCGGGCTGGAAATCCTGACGGCCTGACCGTTCCAGAAGATCTCGCCGGCATTGGGCTCCAGCGAGCCGAAAAGCATCTTGACCAGCGTCGACTTGCCGGCGCCGTTTTCGCCGAGCAAGGCGTGGATCTCACCCCTGGCGATGTCGAGATCGATATGATCGCACGCCGTCAGCGTGCCGAATATCTTGGTGAGGCCACGCACCTCAAGCAGGTTCGTGCCGTCCTGATTTGCACTCACAGTGCCTCCCATCTGGTTAGCCAGACATGTTCTGTGTTCCCGCAGGCATGGTAGGCGCGGCCGGCTCTCATCGGAAAGCGGCACACGTCTTGAAAGAGCTTCAAGAATTTCAGCGGAAATTCAAGGGATAGCAAGGCAGAACGAACTAAGGGATGAGAATGGTCGTCCCTGTGGTCCTGCGGCCCTCGAGGTCGGAATGCGCCTTGCCGGCGTCCTTCAGCGCGTAGCGCTGGTTGATCCGGATCTCGACCGCGCCGCTGAGCACGACCTCGAACAGGGCGGCAGCAGAAGCGTCGAGGTCCTCGCGTTTTGCGTTGTAGACGAACAGTGTCGGCCTTGTTGCGAACAACGAGCCCTTCTGTGCCAGCAACGACATGCTGAACGGCGGTATAGGTCCCGAGGACTGGCCAAAGCTGACGAACATGCCGAGCGGCCGCAGGCAGTCGAGCGAAGCCGGAAACGTGTCGTTGCCGACCGAATCGTAGACGACATCGCATTTCTTGCCGCCGGTGATGGCGGCGACGCCGGCGACGAAATCCTGTTCCTTGTAGTTGATGACGTGATCGAAACCATGCGCCCTGGCGAGCTCGATCTTGTCGGACGAGCTGGCGGTGCCGATGACGGTGGCGCCGAGATGTTTTGCCCATTGGCCGAGGATCAGGCCGACGCCGCCTGCAGCGGCATGGAACAGGATCGTGTCGCCGGCCTTCACCTTGAACGTCCGGCGCAGCAGATATTCCGCGGTCATGCCCTTCAGCATCATCGCTGCGGCCTGTTCGTCGCTGATGCCATCCGGAACCTTGACGACGCGGCTGGCATCGATGACGCGTTCTTGCGCGTAAGCCCCCGTCGTCACGGCATAGGCGATGCGATCGCCCGGATTCAGCCAGTCGACGCCATGGCCGACCTCCAGCACCACGCCGGCGGCTTCGCTGCCTGGCACGAGCGGGAAGCCGCCGGGTGGCGGATAGAGACCGGAGCGATGGTAGACATCGATGAAATTGAGGCCGATCGCGGTGTGCCGGACCAGGATCTGCCCGGATCCCGGCTGGCCGGGATCAGCGTCCTCATAGGTCAGAACTTCCGGGCCGCCATTGGCATGAATGCGGATCGCTTTGGACATTGCTAGGCTTCCTGTGGGCTAGGCTTGTGGGGCCAGGCTCCCTGTGGGAGTGGCCGATCAGGCCTTTTTGGCACCGAGATTGGGAAAGAACTGCATGATGCCACCGATGCAGGCAAGATAAAGCCCGGTGATGGTGATGCCGATCTTGGTGAAGGTGCTGACCTGCTCGCCCAGCACGCCGATCTGATCGTAGAAGGCGGCGAGCGCCGCTTGGGCCAGGGCAAGCGCGCCGAAAGCGCACCACAACAGGGTCATCCCAAGGTTGATGCGCCGCAGCCGCACCACCCGCACCGGGTGGATGAAGTTGATCGGCACGAAAGTCAGGACGCCGGCCACCACCACCACCGCGAACGAAACCCATTGTCCGGGCTCGATGACGAACAGGGTGAACACCACCATGTTCCAGACCACCGGGAATCCCTTGAAGAAATTCTCCTTCGTCTTCATGCCGGTGTCGGCATAGTAGATGGCGCTGGAAACGACGATGATCGCCGCCGACAGGAATGACAGGCCCTCGCCCATGAAGCCGCGCTGATAGAGCGCGAAGGCCGGGATCAGCACGTAGGTCACGTAGTCGATGATGTTGTCGAGCAGTTCGCCCGACCATGTCGGCAGGATCTCCTTGACCTCGAGTTTTCTGGCGATCGGCCCATCGATGCCGTCGACGAACAGGGCCAGCCCGAGCCACCAGAACATTGCGGTCCAGCGCTCTTCACTTGCCGCCACGAGCGACAGGAAGGCCAGGAACGACCCCGAGGCGGTCAAAAGGTGGACGGAGAACGCCCTCGCCTGCGGCCAGGTGACCTTCTTCTTCGGGCGCGGAATCCGGTCCGTGATCTTTTTGGCGGCTTTTCGTGCTGCCAAATTCCTGGCCGTTGTGTTCTTGCTCACGGGCCCCGCCAATCCAGCTTGCAGATTTCGGCCGAACGGCCGGCGAAATTCCAGTTGCGGCCAAAAGCCCGCACCTTGCTCTTGTCGGACCTGGCCACGATGATCTCGGGCGCGATCCAGTATTCCGAATTGCTGATCACCGTATCCTTGTCACGGTCCTTGCCTTGGAAGGGTGTGACCGCTCCGTCGATAATCCTGGGTATCTGGAAGATACGCGTTTTGTCACGCGTCTCATAGGTGATCGGCACCTGCTCGACACCGAGGAATTTGCCGACGAGGATTGAGAGCAGCGATGTGGTTCCACCTGCCTTGCCCGTGAAGATCTTTGTCAGCGCCTTGACCGCATAGACAGAGGCGCGGCTGTCGATGAACAGGCCCGCGGTCCAGTTGCCGCGGCTCATATAGCCTGGGATTTCCATGATCAGCCCAAGATTGAGCCCGGACAGATCGACCTCACCGAAATGGCCGGCATCGATGCGAAACCCGGCCCATGTCTGGCAATAGCCTTCGGTCGGCGGATGATTGCCAAGCGAGAGCACGCAAGGGCAAAAAACCGTGCAATTGCAGGAGAGTACGAGCTCTCCCTTCATCGCCCAGCTCTGGTCTGCCATCGATTTTCCCCCACTCACAGCGAGACTACTAGCAGCGCGGCTGCCCAGACAAGCAGTATCGCACCGGCCAGCCGGGTTGGAACCCTGCTGGCCGTTTG
>NZ_RZPL01000582.1:0-3776 GCF_004022805.1 Mesorhizobium sp. M7A.F.Ca.CA.002.04.1.1
GAGTTGGTCGCGCCATGTCCGCCAGCACCGTCGGCCATGGCGGGGCTCCAGGCCAGGGGGGCCAGGAGGCAGGTCGCGAGAGCGGTCGAGCGCAGCAGGCTTCGCTTCGAGACGATGGCAATTCCTGTCAAGGCCAAGCTCCCCAGATCAGCACCGACGCAGTCGTGCATGTCCCCGGGCATAGCACCCGAGACCAAGGCCGGATATCGTTGAAACTAGCTATGCCCGCCGCGCCGGGATCGGCCGGTCAGGCCGCGGGCACATGCAAGGCCAGCACGGTTTCGCCGCGCCGCGACCGCGTGTCGAGCGTACCGCCCAGCCGTCCGGCCCGTGCCCGCATCGAGCGCAGGCCGGTGCCCGGGACGGGCGCTTGCGAGGCGGCATCGAAGCCGACGCCATTGTCGTTTATGGCCAGGCTCAGCGTCTCGCCGCGCCGGTGCAGGTCGATGACGACGCGGCTTGCCTGGCTGTGCTTGAGCACGTTGGTCAGGCCTTCCTGCAGGATGCGGACGAGATCGAGGCTTCGCGCGAGCGACAGGTGGCAGTCCTCCAGCCCGGTCAGGTTCCACACGCAATCGATGTCGCGGCTTTCGCATGCCAGCGTGTGGCGGCGGCGCAGCGGCGCGATCCACTCGGCCAGCGACTGGCCGCCCGTCTGGTCGTCGGCGGCGGTGTCGATGATGACCCGCAACTCGTCGCGCAGTTCCTTGAGGACGGACAGGAAGCGATCGGCCGGCAGGTTCTGCGGCGCATGCTCCAGCATGGCGATCGAATTGACCAGGGTGCCGCCCATGCCATCGTGCAGATTGTGGGAAAGGGAGACGCGCTCGGCCAGCCTGGTGTTGGCCAGGGTGACCTCATGCTGCTGATGCAGCGTGAGGGCGAGTTCTTCCCTGGCGGTTTCGATCTTGGCCGTGAGCTCATCGTTGAACCCCTCGATGCGGCGCATGTTGGCGACGAAGTTCCAGGCCAGCACCAGCGCCATGCCGACCATCTGAAAGTGGGATGTCAGCGTGACGTAGTAGACATTGCCAAGAAGGATGCCGAGATAGGTCATCAGGTCATGCAGGATGGCCACGATGGTGAGCGCGTTGACGATGTGAAGGACGATGTGGTCCAGCCGATTGCTGCGCCAGGTCAGGCCGATCGACAGGAAACAGGCGCCGATGTAAAGCAGCGACCAGAACAAGGCCAGCAGGTTGAGCATCGGGCCGAGTTGGGAATGCGGTGTGGCAAACAGGGCCGCGGCGCCGATCGCCAGCGCGGCCCACAGCACGGCTTCCCCCCTGGGAAAGCGGCGCTCGGCAAAGCGGATGACAAACAGCACGAAGGCGGCGGCCATGACCATGAAGGAGAGCATGATAAAACGCTGCCAGGTGTCGGTCGCCGCGAACGGCCAGGGGCTCGTCACCACGAAATTGAGCGAATAGCAAAACCACGCAATCGTCATCAGGGCGAACCAGCCATAGGCCTTCAAGCTTCGGCGCAGCAGCCAGACGACGAAGAAGAAGGTGCCAAGCGCCGCGGTGACGCCGAGATAGAAGACCGGCAGTTCGCGGCGAATCCAGAATTGCTGGACAAAATGGGCACGCGTCGCCGAAGGCGGGCCGATCAGGACCGGACCAAGGCCTGGCTGGTACGGCGCTAGGCCCGAGACCCTGATCAGCAGCGTGTTGGTGCCGGCATGCAGGACCGGGGAAGCGAGCTGCCAGTAGCGGGGCACGTTCCATGAGCGCGTCAACGGCTCGACGAGGAATTCGTCGCGGCCGAGTTCCGCGGCGTTGACAGAGATCGATCCGGCCAGTGTCCAGTAGTTCAGCGCGAGGCCTAGCGGCTCGGCCGCGTCGGGCCTGTCGAAGGTGAGGCGATACCAGACCACGCCGTCGAAACCGGGCCAGCGCGTCGCCCAGTCATCGGGCAAGGTCACGCTGGTCCAGCCGGCGGCCGGCGGCGCGGCGGCGTCCCAGCCGGATCGAACGGCCTCGATCGTCTTGAACGGCACGGCCCCGTCGGCGCCGAGGGCGATGCCGCCCGGCGCGAGGAGCAGGAATATCAGGGCAAGAAGCCTTGCGACCGCGCCTCGAAAATCGCTTCCGTCCGGGATTTGACCGACAGCTTCTTGTAGATGTTGCGAATGTGGCATTCGACCGTGAACCTGGAAAGGGAAAGGACCCCCGAAATCTCTCGATTGGTAAGCCCCTTGGCAACGAGGTTGAGGATCTCGACCTCGCGCGGCGTCAAGGGAGGCGGCGGCGCAAGCGCGGGCTTGCCGCGCCCCGGCCTGTCGGTGGAGGAACGGGCGCGCCCGGATGACGCCGGCGCCGACACCAGTTCCAGGATGCGCCGGGCGATGAAGGGATCGATCGGCGCGCCGCCGCGAATGGTGCTGCGGATCGAAAGTGACAGCTCGACGTCGTCGCGCTCCTTCAAGAGATAGCCGGTCGCTCCGGCACGCAGGGCTTCGAGGATGGTGTTTTCGTTGCTCCAGGCCGAGATGACGAGAATCGGCAGCGCCGCGTCGTGCTCGTGCAGGGAGCGGATGAGGTCGATGCCGTTGCCATCGGGCAGGCCGACATCGACCAGCGTCATGGCGAAGGGTTGGTCGACGAGCAGGGCCTTGGCCTGCGCGATCGACCCGGCGAAAAACAGCTCCTCCTGAGCGTAGCCAAGGCCCCTCAGGATCGAGCGCAACCGCACCTGCATCATCGGCTCGTCCTCGACGACAAGCAGCGGGCTCGGCAGCAGTGCTTCCGATGGCAGGTCGATGGCGGGATGTTCCTTGGACGACATGAACCTCGACGCGAATGGCGGCTTTCACCTGTAGCAGCCGGGCGGAAAATACCCAACCGATCGTACCCAGTCTGCCATGGATCGGTTGCCGCCGACATAGCTGGGATCAGGTAGAGCGAGCCGGGTATGGCCGTTTGTAACAGCGCCCGTGCGGGAGGCGCTTTTCGTGACATCCAACGGTTGCCTCCAAGCCCGATCCTGCTGCAATCGGAGGAGAGACAATGCGTCAACATCTGCTGAACGGTTGGCTCGTGGCAGCCCTGGTCGCGACGACCTGCCTGCTCGGCGTGACCGCTTACGCGGAGGTGAAGGAAGACATCTCGCGCGTCGCCTGCACGCATGGAGGACAGGCTCCCGGCGAGCGGGGCGCACGGTGTGATACCTGTGCCGCCGCGCGATGCGATGTGCGCGCATCAGGAGCCTGAGCGGCAGCCGTCAGGGGACCGCATGAGCGGCAATCCGCCAGCCAAAACGGCGCTTGCATCCGGGCACGATCCGCGCAGCCGAGATAGAATTTCCGATCAGACAAGCCGGATGTTGCGTGCGGGGCTGAATCCCTTGCCGCGCAAGGGTTTCAGACGCGGGCGCCGTCGAATTTTTCGCGCGCCGCCTTGACGCGCATGGTGTTGGCGCGCGCCCATTCGCTCAGTGCGCTGACGGGGATCAGCAGCTCGTGGCCGAGCTCGGTCAGCTCATAATCGACGCGCGGCGGAATGGTTGGAAACACGGTGCGGGTGACGAAGCCGTCACGCTCCAGCCCGCGCAAGGTGGTGGTCAGCATCTTCTGCGAGATGCCGCCGACGGCTGCGCGCAATTCGTTGAAACGCAGCGGTCCGTCGCCCAGCTTGCCGACGACCAGAACGGTCCATTTGTCGCCGACGCGCTGCAGGATTTCCGAGATGGCGCGGCAGTCTTCGGAGCGGTGTGGGTGCCTCGGTAACAAAAAAGTGCCTTCTTGTGCATCGCGTTTGCAGTATCTCATATAG
>NZ_RZPL01000583.1:0-3769 GCF_004022805.1 Mesorhizobium sp. M7A.F.Ca.CA.002.04.1.1
CAGTGGTCGTTGTGGATGAACTTGCCGTCGCAAGAGATGACGTTGGTTTCGCACTGGCCGCAGACGCCGCCGCGGCAGAGATAGGGCGGATCGACGCCGGCCGCTTCGATCGCTTCCAGCAGGCTCTGCTGCTCATCGACGCGGATCGTCTTGCCGCTGACGGCAAGCGTCACGTCGAAAGGCAGGCCAGGCTGGGGGGCCGCGAAATGCTCGAAATGCACGGTTTCCGATGGCCAACCGAGGCTTGCCGCGCGATCACGCACCCAGTTGATCATGCCGGCCGGGCCGCAGACATAGAGATGCGTGCCGAGCGGCTGCGTCGACAGCAGCCGGTCGAGTTCGATGCGCTCGTCAAGGTCGTCATGATAGAGCCTGACCCGTCGGTCGTAGCGCTCGCGCAGCACATCGGCATAGGTGCCGAGCGATGCGGTGCGGCAGGTGTAGTGCAGTTCGAAATTGCCGCCTTCCGCCGCAAGCTGAGCGGTCTGCGCCATGAACGGCGTGATGCCGATGCCGCCGGCCAGCATCAGATGTTTTTTGGCGCGCAGGTCGAGCGAGAACAGATTGACGGGATAGCTGACCACCATCTCCATGCCGGGCTTGACGTTCCGGTGCATGAACAGCGAGCCGCCGCGGCCGACATCGTCGCGGCGCACCGAGATCGTGTATTCGCGCGTGTCGAGCGGCGAGCCCATCAGCGAATAGGGGTTGAGCCTGGTGCGTTCGCCGTCGCGCATCTCGACCACGA
Source organism: Mesorhizobium sp. M7A.F.Ca.CA.002.04.1.1 (assembly GCF_004022805.1). Lineage (NCBI taxonomy): Bacteria > Pseudomonadati > Pseudomonadota > Alphaproteobacteria > Hyphomicrobiales > Phyllobacteriaceae > Mesorhizobium > Mesorhizobium sp. M7A.F.Ca.CA.002.04.1.1. The sequence goes on from NZ_RZPL01000583.1 coordinate 749, forward strand.
CATGGGCGCCGCCGGAAAAGGTCGGCAGCAACTCGCCGTCGCGCCGGCGGAAATGGAAGCGGGTGACGAGGTCGTTGACCGGGACGACGTCGCTGACCACGACATCGAGTTTTGTTGTTCCGGCGCTCATCGGAAAACCTCCTCCATCGGAGGAATCTCGCTGCGATCCTCGGCGTTGATGCAGACGCCCTGGAACGCCGCGATGCGCCTGGAATAATGATCGCGCACCAGAAGCAGCAGGCCGCAATGCGCGCAGGTCGCCGGCTGCGTCGTCACATTCTCGGTGATGCCCTTGCAGTGGACGCATTGCATGCGCCGCGCCAGCGAACCGCGGTGCTCGGTCTGGATCGAAGTGTGGTCGATGCCGGCTTCAAGCGCCACCTGCATCGCCTGGCCGATCAGGCCCTCAGTGCCGGCGAGATAGAGGCGCAGGCCCATATGCGCATTTGCCAGTGTCTGCCTAAGCCGTGGCAGCAGGCTGGCGAAGGATGGCGACAGATGAAACTGCACCGGTCTCAGCGCTTCGAGGGCTGCGGTGTGTTTGCCGTCAGGCCCGGGAATGAAGACGATGTCGGCGTCGTCGAAAAACCCGGGCGGCGCCCTCCCGGCCATCTCCGCTATCGCCAGCGCCCCTTCCGCATCCGCGATAAAAAGATGATGCTTGCCGGGCTGCGGAGACAAGGTTCCGTAAACAGGCCGGCTGATGATGCTTTTGGCTGCCATTTAAGTCTTCGTGCCTTCGAGCGCTTCACCGTTTCATAGAAACGGCGGACCGCTCTATCTCTTTGCTTTGACGCAATTCCGGACGGAAAACCGTTTCACACTTTTCCTGGAATTGCTCGAACCCCTCGCCGTCGACTATGCCTCAACCTTTCGCCGTGCGCTTGGTCTTCTTGGGATCGTCGAATGGCAATGGCTGGGCGGTGGCCTTGATGGCGCCGCTCCTGTTGCGGATTTCGAGCTTGGTGTCCTTGACCGCGCAGTCGACGTCGAGGCGGGCGATGCCCATCGATTTCTCGACCAGCGGCGAATACATGGCGCAGGTCACCACGCCCACCTTCTTGCCGTCGCGATAGACCAGCGCACCCTCATCGGCCGGCTCCTTGCCGTCGAGCAGAACGCCGTAGATCTTGAAGCGCTCCTTACCCTTGAGGCGATAATGCTCCTCGGCGCCGCGAAAGCCGGTCTTTCCGGGGCTGACGGTGAAGTCGAGGCCGAGTTCCCACAGCGTGTCGCCGGGTCCTTCGTTCTCGAACGGGTATTTCTGCGAATTGTCGTAGGGGTAGAACAGCAAGTAGCTTTCCACCCGCAGCATGTCGAGGGTGGTGAAGCGGCACGGAATGATGCCGGCGCTCTTGCCCTCGTCGAGAATCCTGTCCCAGATCGTGCCGGCATCCTGGCCGCGGCAGAAGATCTCGTAGCCGCGCTCGCCGGTGTAGCCGGTGCGCGAGATCATGACGGGCAAACCGAACAGTTGCGTCTGCATATGATGGAAATAGTTGAGGTCGCGAATGCCCGGCACGTGCTTGGCCAGATAGTCGACGGCGGTTGGCCCCTGCAGCGAAAGATCGTGCAGATTGTCGTCGAAGCGCAGCGACACGTCGCGGCCCATAGCCGCCCGCTGCAATTCTTCATGGCCGGTGCCCGAACCATGCACGACCATCCAGGCATTGGGGCCGGTGCGGTAGAGGATGCAATCGTCGGTGAATTTTCCCGCCTCGTTCAGCATGCAGGCATAGGCCGACTTGCCGGGATAGATCTTTTCGACGTCGCGCGTCGTCGCCAGGTCGATCAGGTGTGAAGCATGCGGCCCGGTGATGTGCACCTTCTTGAGGCCGGAGACATCCATCAGGCCAGCCTTGGTGCGGATGGCGATGTACTCCTCGTCGGCATCCTTGTCGTAGGTCCAGGCGGTTCCCATGCCGCTCCAGTCTTCGAGCTTCGAACCGAGCGCTCGGTGGCGATCCGCCAGGGTCGAAAATCTCCAGGATGCCGTCATCCGCTCGTCCTCCGTTTCGATAATGCTCTGCTGTTCCCTGCCCCCTGCGCAGTGGCGGGAGCTTTGACCGAATATTGATCGCAAACGCCAGGACGCCGCAATACCCATAAGCAATTAATTTCATTGTCAGGCAAAATCCACCGCGCAAAGCAAACAGTTAACCTCACGTAAATCGCGCTTGACAATTGCGGGATTCGGACTGAATTTATGAAAAAAATTTCACTCTCTTGAAAGAGGGCAGCGGCCGGCCAATTCGGGGCCTGGCGTTGGAAAAAGGGGAAAACCGATGTCAGACATGCAACAGCGCATCGAAGCGCTGTACCGCTCCGACGTGCGCGGATCTGCGCTCCTGATCGTCTGCCTGTGGGCGACGATCCTCTTCGTCCTGCTCATGACATGGCCCTACATCCCGCACAGCGGCATCAAGGCCGTGGTCGCGATCGCCGCCGCCGCCGTGCTGATCTTCAACACGGCCGCCATCCTGGCGATGGTCAAGCACTACAAGGAAGACAAGGAATTCATCTACGGGCTCGACATCAAGAACGCCGACGCATTCCGCAACCGCAAGTCCTGAGGGGTAGAAGAAATGTCCCGCTACACGCCGCCGGAGCAGAGCAAGGCCGGGCAGGTTTTCGACATCGCCGTCGTCGTCGTCGCCATTTTCGTGGCGCTGTGGCTGCCGCTGAAACTGGGCCTCGCCGGTGCGGCGAAATCCATCGACGCGCTCGACGCCAAGACGTGGGAAGCGCTCGGCCAGAACCCGACCATGGCCTCGATCTGGGAAAAGCTCGGCTACACGCCCGAGACCGCGCACGACATCATCCAGAACCGCTTCCATTATGTCATCGACTGGCCGACGCTGATCATAATGGCTGCGGTGCTGATAGGCTATTTCGTCTTCCTGTTTCGCGCATCCGACCGCGAATATCGCGACGTCATCAACGAAAAATTCGACGACAAGTAAGAGTTCTGAGGACGATTTAATTCGGGGACACGATCATGTGGGTGGCACTCTCTTACGC
>NZ_RZPL01000584.1:0-3768 GCF_004022805.1 Mesorhizobium sp. M7A.F.Ca.CA.002.04.1.1
CGCCCGGTGGGCGCGCCATCATCGCCAAGGCTGTCGGTTCGGACGTCAAGGACCTCAACACCGCCTTTGACGGCGTGCGTTACTACTCACTCGCCGAAAACAAGGCGGCGCTGACCGGTGATTTCACCACCAAGACCTTCGCCGATGTCGAAGCCGCCGCCAAGAACGCCAAGCTGCTGCAGGCCGATGTGACGCCGGAGCAGATGATCGACCCGTCGTTCGTCAAGGCGGCGGAATGACCAAGGCCGGATCGCGGTGGTGACGCAGATGCCCGGGGAGCGTCCCGCTCAAACGGATCCGGCTCGTCCCACGAAACAGGCGAGGCGTCGCCGATCCTCCGGCATCGGCGTGCCCATCGCCAGGTCGCGCTTCCTGGTGATCGCGGTGGCCGTGTTCGTCGGGCTCGGCCTTGCCTGGTGGGCGGCGACCGGACTGGGATTGGTAAAGCCGATCTTCCTGCCATCGCCGGGCAGCGTCGCTATGCAGATCGCCAAGCTCGCGGCCGACGGCACGTTGTGGCTGGACCTCAAAGCCTCGATGTACCGTATCTCCATCGGCTTCCTCATCGCCTCGGCCCTGTCGATACCGATCGGCGTGCTGATTGGCAGTTTCCGTTCCTGGGAAGCGGCCATCGAGCCGCTGGTGGATTTCATCCGCTACATGCCGGTCGTCGCTTTCGTGCCGCTCTCCATCCTTTGGGCTGGCACCGGCGATTCGCAGAAATTCCTGATCATCTTCATCGGCACGTTCTTCCAGCAGGTGCTGATGATCATGGACAATGTAAAACGGGTTCCAGCCGATTTCATCGGCCTTGGGCGCACGCTAGGCCTGCCGGATCGCAAGATCCTGACGCGCATCGTCGTGCCCAGCGCCTTGCCGGGCATCTGGGATACGCTGCGCATCAGCTTGGGCTGGGCATGGACCTGGCTGGTGCTGGCCGAACTCGTCGCCGCCACTTCGGGGCTCGGCTATCGCATCACCGTGTCCCAGCGCTATTTCCAGACCAACACCATCATCGGCTACATCCTGCTGCTCGGCCTGCTCGGCCTCATCACCGACCAGGTGATGAAGGCGCTGGAAAAGGTGCTGTTCAAGCAAGAGGGCCGCTCGCAATGAGGTCCAGCCGATGAGCCCCAAATTGCGGATCGCCGGTCTCCACAAGAGCTTCGGCACGGGCGAGCGGCGCACGGAAGTGCTGCGCGGTATCAACCTGGATCTTGCCGACAACGAGTTTGTCTCCCTGGTCGGCACGTCGGGCTGCGGCAAGAGCACGCTGCTGTCGATCGTGGCCGGACTGCAGGACTTCGACGCGGGCGATCTCAGCATCGATGGCGCGCCGATCCTGCAGCCTGGACTCGACCGTGGCGTCGTCTTTCAGTCCTACACGCTGCTTCCCTGGCTGACGGCGCGGCAGAACATCGAGTTTGCGCTCAAGGCCGCTGGTTACGATCGCCCGACCTGCCGCAGGATCGCGCTGGAGCATCTCGAACTCGTCAAGCTGTCTGGTAGTGCGGACCGCTATCCAGCCGAACTCTCGGGCGGCATGAAACAACGCGTCGCCATTGCGCGCGCGCTTTCCTACCGGCCCAAGATGCTGTTGATGGACGAGCCCTTCGGCGCGCTCGATGCCTTGACCCGGCATCAGATGCAGGAACTGCTGACCCAGATCTGGGAGGAACACAGGTTGACCGTCCTGTTTGTCACCCATGATGTGGAGGAGGCCGTCTATCTGTCGGACCGCATCGTCGTCATGGGCATCGGCCCGGGACGTATCACGCAGACATTCAACGTGGATATCGAGCGCCCGCGCCGCGAAGAGGTGATGGAAAGCCCTGTATTCATGGATCTGCAACGCGGCGTGCACAAGGCCATCCGCGAGGGTTCAAAACGCCCCGAAATGGCCTAGGCGCCTGCGGTCGTTTGCAGGTCCAATCACGTCGCCTTGCCGACTGCCGCGTCCAGTTCCAGCTCGCCTTCGGAAATGTCGTCGAACGAGGCGTAGTTCATGTTGTAGAGGCGGGCGTAGAGGCCTTTTCTTGCCATCAGCTGTTCGTGGTTGCCGCTTTCGACGATCTCGCCGTTCTGCAGCACGATGATGCGGTCGGCGCCGCGGATAGTGGCCAGACGGTGGGCGATGACCAGCCCGGTGCGGCCTTCCAGCAGCGTGATCAGCGCCTTCTGGATCAGCATCTCGGTGTAGGAATCGATGCTGGCCGTGGCTTCGTCGAGCACCAGGATCTTTGCATCCGCCACCAGCGCGCGCGCGAAGCTGATCAGCTGGCGCTGGCCCAGCGAGAGATTGCCGCCGCGCTGCTCGAGTTCGGTATCGTAGCCATCTGGCAGGTTCTCGATGAAATCGTGCGCGCCGACGGCTTGTGCGGCGCGGACCACCTCCTCGCGGCTGGCTGATGTCTTGTGGTAGCGGATGTTTTCCAGCACCGAGCCGGAGAACAGGAACGGCTCCTGCAGCACCATCGCCACCTGATCGCCGAGCGAATCCTGGGTGAGGTCACGCACATCATGGCCGCCGACCAGAACCTCACCCGACCAGACATCGTAGAAGCGGTGCACCAGCGCCATCGAGCTGGATTTGCCCGATCCGGTCGGGCCGACAAGGGCTACGGTCTCGCCCGGGTTGACGCGGAAGGAGATGTTCTTCAGCACCGGCTGGTTCGGCCTATAACCGAAAGTGACGTTCCTGAACTCGACCGAGCCGTCCATATCGCGCGACAGCGCCACCGCACCTTGCCTGTCGCTGACATCGACCGGCACGTCGAGCACTTCGGAGATGCGCTGGCCCGAAGCCATGGCGCGCTGCATGACGCTGTATTGCATGGTCAGCGAGCGGATCGGGTCGAAGAAGCGCTGGATGTAGAACAGGAACGCCACCATGACGCCGATGTCGAGGCTGTGCGAGAGCACCATCGACCCGCCGACGACGATGACAGTTGCCATGGCGATGCCGGTCAGCGTGTCGACGATCGGCACCATTACCTGCGCGTATTTCGCCGACCTCAAATGGGCATTGAGGTTGGCCAGCACCTTTTCGTCGTAGAGGTCGAAATTGACGTGCTGGCGCTCGAGGCTCTGCACCGTGCGCACGCCATGGATGCCTTCGGCCAGTGCGCCGTTGGCGATCGAGTTGGTTTCGTGCGCGGCCATGAAGGCGACCTTGGCGCGCGGCAGCCAGAAAAGGCGCACGATGAACAGCACCGGCATGGTCGACAGCGTCAGCAGGCCCAGTCGGAAATCGAGCCACAAAAGCACGCTGACGATGCCGAACAACAGCACGATGTCGCCTACCGACATCACCGATGTTTCGAGGAATTCCTGCATCGAATTGACGTCGCCCTGCAGGCGCGACATCAGCCGGCCGACCTCGGTCTTGTCCATGAAGCTCAGCGAGACCCGTTGCAGATGGCTGAACATGGCGCGGCGCAGGTCCGACAGCACGTTTTCGGCCACCTTGCCGACGACGCTTTCCTGCACATAGCTGGCAGCATAGTTGATCAGGATGATCACGGCGAAAGCGCTGATCGCGGCGATCATTACCGATTGGTCGAGCTTGCCAGCCGTCATGCCGTGGTCGATGGCGTAGCGGATGACCAGCGGGATCGCCAGCTGGGTCAGCGTGAACACCAGCACCGCGGCGACTGAGATGAAAATCCGGTTCTGATACGGCCTCACGAAGCTCCAGATACGCCGCACGATGCGAGGGTCATAAGCTTTGCCGAAGACCTCTTCGTCGTCGCGGTGCGAGCCCACGAC
>NZ_RZPL01000585.1:0-3758 GCF_004022805.1 Mesorhizobium sp. M7A.F.Ca.CA.002.04.1.1
CGGCACCCACATCCATCATGACGAATCCATGTCGGATTCAGCGGGTGCGGCGACGCTGACCAGTTCCGGCGGCGGTAATGTCGTGACGCTGGGCAACGGCAACACGCTGCTCGATTTCAACGTTTCCGGGGGTTCCGGCTCGGCGATCTACGGCCTGGGCATCAACGGCCTGACCGTCCAGGGCGTGACGGCCAGCAATGTCGGGTCCGGCCTCTACCTCAATGGTGTGACCGGCACGGTCTCGGTCGACGACCTGACCGTCCAGACCGCATCTCAAACCGGCATCGTGCTTGTCGATTCGAACGCGACCGTCGATTTCACCGGCAACACCAAGATTACCAGTGCCGCCAGCGTCGGGCTGTTCGCCAACAATTTCGACGGCATCGCCACCTTCGACGATCTCGACATCAGTGGCGGCGGCAGGGGCGTGGCCATCTGGAGCGGCTCGAGCGGCACGCTGACTTTCGCGGCCGCGAGTTCCATCACCAACACGGGCGATGTAGCCTTCAACATCAACGGTGCGGTGCCCAACGTCACCTACAACGGCACGATCGACCAGGCCAATGCGGCCAACGCGGTCAGGATCATCGGCCAGACCGGCGGCACCGCCACCTTCGGCGGCAAGATCACCGCCAGCACGGGCTCGGCCAACGCGATCGACCTGTCCGCCAACACCGGCGGCACGGTGAAATTCACCGGCGGGCTGGACCTGACCACGACGACCGGTACCGGCTTCGATGCCACCGGGGGCGGCACGATCACAGTCGCGGCCGCGGGCACGGAGCAGATCACCACCGGCACCGGCCGGGCGATCAATCTCGACGGCATCACCATCGGCACCGGCGGCATGGCGTTCGACAGCATCACGACAGGCGTTGCGACGGCCACGGCGCTCAACTTCAATGCCGTCTCGGGCGGCCAGTTCCTGGGTGGCAATGTCACTGTCGGCGGCACCGCTGCCGGCATCAACGGCCTTGCAATCAACGCTTCGTCATCGACCTTCACCATCACCAATCTGGTGGCGACCAATGTCGCGGGCACCGATGTCAGCCTGACCAACAATACGGGCTCGATCACGATCCTCGGCGGCACCATCACCAATTCGGGCGCTGGCGACGGTGTCGTCGTTTCCGGCGGCAGCGCGACAGTCGGCGTAGCGGCCAACATCTCCAGCTCGGCAACCGCGCCAGGCGCGGCGGTCAAGGTCGACGGCACCACCGGCGGCTCGGTGACCTTCAGCGGTACGGTCACCTCGACCGGCACCGGCGATCTGTTCGATGTCGGATCGACGCTGACCCCGGCCGGCGGCGCCATCAGCTTCACTGGCCCGACCTTGTCGGCGACGGGTGGCGGCGGGGCGCTTGTCAGCAGCCTCGGCGGCACCGCGACGTTGAACGTGACCGCGCCGCTGTCGATCACCAATGCCACGGGCACCGGCCTGTCCGTCACCAATGTCGCCAGCACGGCATCGGCGAGCTTTGGCGAGGTCACCGTGACGACGCCTGGCGGCACCGGCATCTTCATTGCCGACAATGGCACGGTCACCTTCGGCACAACCCAGGTTACGCTGGGAGCGGCAAGCACCGCCGGCATCGAGTTCCTCGACATCAACGAACATATCAGCTTCGGCACGACCACGATCGACGAGGTTGGCGCCAACCAGACCGGCATCGACTTCAGCGGTTCCTCGAGCGGTTCCTCGACAAGGGCCGATTTCGGCCTGACCACGATCACCGGCACCGGCAGCCTGACCTCGCGCGGCATCGACCTGTCGTCGACGACCGGCAACAAGACCATCACCTTCCTGCGCGGCTCCAGCATTTCCAATGTCGGCGTCGGCGTCGAATTGTCGTCGAGCGGCGCCACCGCGACCTCGGCCAACGCCAACTTCACCTTCGGCGACGGCACGTCCGCCGATGGGCTGCAGTCCTCCATCAGCGCCGCCGCCGGCGGCTACACCGTCAACACGATCGGGCTCGATCCGACGCTCGGCAATTATGATTTCGACGACGTCAACTTCACCGGCGCCGCCCATCTGGCCAGCGCGGTCGGTGGGACCATCATGATTTCCCAGGGCGGTGGCATCGTCCACGCCAACACGGACGGGCTCAGCGCCGACGTGACCACCTACACGGTCGCCGAGGCCGATGCCATGACCGGCACGCTGAACTTCGCCTTTGTCGGCACCGTCGATCTCAGCGGCACCCCGTTCACGCTCGATTCCGGCCAGTCGATCATCGGCTTCGGCAACGGCGCCTCCATCCTCACCTCCGGTACCGTCCAGCCGGTCAATGTCCAGGGCAATCTCGGCGCTACTGGCGGCAACGTCACCGGCGATGAGGGCGTGGTCAAGAGCACGGGCAGCGATACCCTGCATCTGCTCGGCAACAACCAGGTGCGCGACACCGCTTTCGACTTCAGCGGCGGCAGCGGCTCGGTCTTCCTCGTCAACGGGAGCGCGGCTGGCTTCGTCAATACCGGCGGCATCTTCATCGAAGGCGTCACGGTCAGCAATGTCGCCGTGGGCCAGACAGCGTTCAAGGTCGTCGGCCTCGACACCAATTTGTCGATCACCAACAACAACATCAACGTCGCCGGCACGCTGCCGCCATTGGCGTCGAGCAGCGTGCCCAACAGCGGTCCGGCGGGCACGCTGACCGGCGGCGGCATCAACCTGCAGAACCTGACCGGCACGGTGACCATTGGCGACGGCACGCTGACCAACACCGGCGCGAACACGGCTTTCAATGTCGGCTCGACGACTGCCGGGAGCGGCGGCAGCGCGATCATCTCCTATGCCGGCACCATCAACAGCAACGGCACCGGCGCGGCTGTTTCGATCCAGAGCATGACTGGCGGCTCGGTGACGCTGTCGGGCAACCTGACTGATACCAACGCGGCCGCTGGCGGCAATATCGTCATTGCCGGCAACGACTCGGCCGCGATCACCTTCTCGGGCACCAGCAAGGTGATCAGCTCGGGCGCGACGGACGCCGTCAGCCTGGGTCTCGTTGGCAATTTCCCCGCAGGCACACCGGCCCCCAACACCAATTCCGCGATCAATTTCACCAATGGCGGTCTCGACATAACGACGACGACCGGCACCGGCTTCATCGCCTTCGGAGATTTTACCACCGGCGCCGTTACGGTCACCGGCACGGGCAACGAGATCAATTCCGGCGCCGACGGTCTTATCTTGTTCGGCGCCAATGTCGGCGCCGGCGGCGTTGCCTTCGACAGCGTCTCGGCCGTATCCACGAGTACCGGCGCTGGTGTGCTGCTTGGAGGTATCAATCTCGGCGGCGACGTCAACATTGGCGGCCTGAGGGATACCGGCTACATCGGCGCTTCATTGATCGGCCTGAGCGGCGCCGGCGTGGTCAATTTCACCGGCAAGACCGATCTCGACGTCAGCTACAGAGGGTTCGATATTGGTGGGCCGCTGGTCGGCACCATAAACATCGCCAATGTCGCCGGATCCACCCTGAACATCGATGGCGCCGAGATCGGTATCGCATTGACGACCTCGAGCGGGACCGTCAACGTTGGCGGGAATGGCGGCAGCGCCAGCATCGGCGCGACGACAAGCACCACTGGTTCAGCGATCACGCTCGCCGGCGGCAATGATCTTGTCCACGCCACACTGAACTACACCGGCTCGATCAACGTCAGCGCGGGTAGCGTCTTGCAAGTCGGCGGCGGCGACTGGAGCGAGCTCAACATGAGCGGTTCGGTCGTTTCGACCTCGGCAGTAGCAC
>NZ_RZPL01000586.1:0-3736 GCF_004022805.1 Mesorhizobium sp. M7A.F.Ca.CA.002.04.1.1
CCCCAGGCCGGCATGGCGGCCTCGATCTCGGCTTCCGACTTGAAGGCGTTGGAGGCGTAGCGATCGACACGGAACCGCTCGACGGAAACGAACGGGGTCTGCCCGAGAACCAGTTCGCAAGAGAGCCGGCCAAGACCCGGTCCATGGGTGACGCCGCTCTCATTGTCGCCACCGACGACCACGATATTGTCGCTGCCGGGGACTTTGCCGACGATAAGGTTGTTGTCGGGCGTGTAGCACGGCACGCCTTGCGCCCAGCTCGCGATCGTCGAACCGCGCAGCGGCGGGAACACCGTCTGCAACTCGGCAAGCTCCTGCTCGGAGGTTTCCTGCATCAGCCCGATATTGTGCGGCTGGCCGGGTTCGATTTCGCTGTCGTTCGTCTTGTTGAGAGGTTTGTAGTGCCGGCCGGTTCCCCACATTATGGCGCCGAATGTCTCGCGCAGCCACAGCCGCAATTCGCGGCACTGGACGGTGGGAATGGTCGATGGCAGCCCACGGTCGTCGGTGACGATGCGCGTTGCAACGACGCGCAGCAGCGGCAACTGCCAGCCAAGGCCTGACAGGACCTGGTTGTTCCAGGCGCCGGCGGCAACAATCACGCCATCAGCCTCAAGACCGCCCTGGTCGGTCTCGATCGTCACCCGGTCGCCGGCATCATGGACGGCAGTCACGCGTGTGTTGCTGCGGAAGACGCCGCCGAGCTCGCTGATCTGGCCGGTCAGCACCCCCATCGCCAGCTTGGTGTCGAGCTGGATGCCGTGCGGATTGTAGGCCGCCGAATGGACCCGGGCCGGATCGATGAGGCCCTGCATCTTCTGCCCGATCTGCACGGCGTCCAGGTCCTGCATTTCCGGCGGCGCATAGGGAGAATCCAGCACCGGGCGGACGAAGCGTTCGCGCCCGTCCTCGGTCAGCGCCATGATCAAGGTGCCGTTCGGCCGATAACCAATCTCGGCGCCGACCTCGTGCAGCCTGCGATAGAAATCGAGGCCATATTGCTGCAGCTGAAAGCCCTCTTCACCGAGCGGGATCATGCCGGCGGACCAATGGGAGACGAAGCCAGCACCGGCGCTTGTGGTTGCGGCACCCGGCTGGCCGGCATCGATGACCGTCACCCGGCGCACGCCGGACCGCAGCAGATGGAAAGCCGCGCTGCAGCCGATGATGCCGCCGCCAATCACCGCGATATGCCTGCTATCGCTGCCGCCATGGCTTCCGTTTGAACTCATCTTTGTTCTCCCTTTTGCCGATGTTCCGGTCGGAGCGACATACAGCGACGGCGACCATACAGGCTCGTCCCGGACTGTCTAGACACATGTGTCTGTGGCCTGATACTTGATGCGCACTGCATCTGGATCACACGTCCGGAACGCCGCTTGATCCGGCTTTCCGTTGTGTTGTGTCGCCGAGAGAGCGAGGAAAAAGTGAGCGTTTCGACAGCCGCCCAGGCCATTTTCGACAGTGAAATCATATGGGACGCGCATTCCGGCTTCATGCCGGACCCGGCGGCGGACCTGAACAATCTGCAGATCTGGCGCGACGCCGGCATCGACTATCTGTCGATCGATGTCGGCTTCGACCTGTTGCCCTGGGAGCAGACCGTGCGGACGCTCGCAAATTTCCGCCACTGGATCCTTGCCAATCCCGAGCACTACACGCTGGTCTCCTCCGTCGCGGAAATCCGCAAGGCCAAGCTTGAAGGCAAACTGGCGATCACCTTCGACATCGAGGGCATGAACGCGCTCGACGGCCGCGTCGAGATGGTCGAGTTCTATCACCATCTGGGCGTCCGCCAGATCCTGTTTGCGTACAACAGGAACAATCTGGCCGGCGGCGGTTGCCACGATGTCGAGACCAGCCTGACGGCGTTCGGCCGCGAGGTCATCGACGAGATGAACCGTCTCGGCATGTTCGTCGACGTCACCCACACCGGCTATCGCACCTCGATGGAGGTGATGGAATACTCCAACCGGCCAGTCATCTTCTCGCACTCCAACGCCAAGGCCTTGTGCGGCCATGGCCGCAATATCACCGACGAGCAGATCAAGGCCTGCGCGCGCACCGGCGGCATCGTCGCGATCGTCGGGCTCAATCGTTTCCTGGGAGAGGGACGCACGGACTCGGACAGGCTGGCTGACCACATCGAATATCTCGTCGACCTGGCTGGCCCAAATCATGTCGGCATCGGACTGGACTACGCCTTTCCGGTTGATGTCAAAGGCATCGACCGCATCATTTCCGACAATCCGCAATTCTGGCCCAAGAGCGAATATCCGGAGGGGGCGACGACCTACGCGGCTCCAGGTCAGATGCGCGAACTGACCGAGGTTCTTCTGCGCCGCGGCCAGTCCGAGCAGACCGTGCGCGATGTCCTGGGCGGCAATTTCATGCGCCTGGCGGCTGAAATCTGGAAGTGAGCGGCGGCCGAGAGGCCTATCTCCGCTACAGCTCTTGATCCAGGCCCCACCGAATGGCGGGCCAGGCCATATCGTCTGCGCGATCACATTCCGCCCGTGACTTGCCCAAGTCGACGCGCCGGCGGCGGTCGGAACAGATGTCGAGATTTTCCGCAAGATCGTCCGTATCCAAGATTCGGACGTGCCGGCAAAATTTTCGCTAGACATAGATGTCTATTATTAGCAGTTTTAGCGGACCGACACATTCGGCCCGGCTTGGAGAATGGCCTGCGGCCTGAAAACAAGACAACGAAAACAGCTGAGGGGTAGAGCATGTCCATTCTAGCCGACACCAGGGTTTCGCGCCGCAGCCTGCTCGCCGCAGCCGGCGCTTTCGGCCTCGCCTCAATGGTCAATCCAAAAGTTTCCTGGTCGAGCGACGGGCCGATCCTCAAGGTGCGCTCCTACGCCGACATCCAGACGCTCGACCCTTGCTTCCGGCTGGCGGCGCCTGAAGGCGACATCACCAGCGTCATCTTCGCCGGCCTCGTCGTCACCACGCCTGGCGACAGCTGGGGCTGGCGGCCGATGGCGGCGGAAACGATCAAGCAGCTCGATCCGCTGACCGTCGCCTTCCAGCTGCGCGACAATATCGGCTTCACCGATGGCTACGGCCAGATGACGGCCGAAGACGTCAAGTTTTCGATCGAACGCATCGCCGACCCAGCCAACAAGAGCCCCTATTCCGGCGACTGGGCAACGCTCAAGGAAGTCGAGGTCAAGGACAAGCTGTCGGGGCTGATCCACCTGAAACAAGCCTTCGCGCCGCTGTGGACGTCGACTTTGCCGACGCCGTCCGGCACCATCCTGTCAAAGCGCGCCATCACCGAGCTCGGTGGCAAGATGGGCGTCAAGCCAGTGGCTCAGTCAGGCCCCTACATCCTGAAGGAATGGCTGCCCAAGCAGCGCACGGTGCTGGTCCGCAATCCCGACTGGAAGTACGAGCAAGGTGCCTTCGCGGAAATCCACATTCATCCGATCGAGGACGAGAAGACCGCCGAACTCGGCTATGAGGCCGGCGACCTCGACTACACCTGGACCGCGGTCTCCTCGATCTCGCGCCTGAAGCAGACGCCGCCGCCGAAGACGACAGTGGTGGAGAAGCCTTCGCTGGCCTTTGTCTGGCTCGGCATGAACCAGGATGTCGCTCCCTTCAACAATCTCAACATGCGCCGCGCGGTTCAGTACGCCGTGGACCGCAAGGCGGTGGTCGATGCTGCCTATTTCGGCGCCGCCGCAACCGCCACCGGCATCATCGCGCCCGGCCTGCCCGGCCA
>NZ_RZPL01000587.1:0-3735 GCF_004022805.1 Mesorhizobium sp. M7A.F.Ca.CA.002.04.1.1
CCTGCAGGCATGTCGTCTGGGTATCGGAACAAAGCGCATCTTGGCCTGTTAGGGCGACGCATCCCAGGCAAGGACAAAGCCGATGAAAACACGACAATTTTTCGCATCGCTCGCCGCTGCTTCCATTTTTCTCGCCGTGCCTGCTTTTGCTGCCGACAGCGCCCAGGCCTTCGTCGACAAGGCTGCCATCGGCGGCAAGTTCGAAGTCGACTCGAGCCAGATTGCCTTGGGCAAGGTTCAGGACCAGAGCATCAAGGACTTCGCCCAGATGATGATCCGCGATCACGGCGCGGCCAATGCCAAGCTGGCAACGGTGGCCGGCGAACAAAAATTGAAAGTGCCGCCGGCGCTTGATGCCCAGCACCAGGGCGATCTCGACAAGCTCAAGAATGCGCAGGCTCCGATCGATCCAGCCTATGTCGACATGCAGCGCAAGGCGCATGCCGACGCCGTCAAGCTGTTCGAAACCTATGCCAGCGGCGGCGACAACGCCGGGCTCAAGACATTCGCCCAGCAAACGGTCGATACGCTGAAGACGCACCAGCAGATGATCGAAAAGATCGCAGCCGGGCAGGACGCCATCACGGGAGCGACAACACCGGCGGTGAAGACCGACAATACCCCCAATGCCGCCGCTCTCGTTCCCGGCGCAAACAGCTTCACCGAAGCCCAGGCCAAGAGCCGCATCGAGGGTGCAGGCTATACCAACGTGTCGAAGCTTACCAAGGACGACCAGGGCATCTGGCGGGGCCATGCCACCAAGGCAGGCGAAAGCCTCGCCGTCGGCCTGGACTATCAGGGCAACGTCGTTGCCGCCAGCAAGTGAGCACGGATCAGGAGAAATCAATGAAAACGGTAACTGGACTGTTCGACAACTATGACGACGCGGCCGACGCGGTCCGCGAACTGGAAGCCACGGGCGTCCCGCATGCGAACATCAGCATCGTCGCCAACAACTCGGATGACTGGTACGAGGGCGACCGTTCGGAGGCTGCCGAGGATGCCGGGGCTGGCGCGGGGATTGGAGCCGTGATCGGCGGTGCCGGCGGATTGCTGACAGGGCTGGGGGTCATGGCCATCCCGGGCGTCGGACCTGTGGTCGCGGCGGGTTGGCTCGCCGCCACCGCGACAGGTGTCGTTGCCGGGGCGGTGGCAGGCGGTGCGGTCGGAGGCATTGTCGGCGCTCTGACGGAGTCCGGCGTGCCCGAGAACGATGCCCACGTGTATGCGGAGGGCGTACGCCGCGGCGGCACGTTGGTCACGGCCAGGGTGGACGATGAACTCATTGCAAATGCCGAGGAAATTCTGGGGCAATCCAGATCGGTCGATCTTGCCGAACGCCGCAGGGCTTACGAGGCTGGCGGCTGGACCGGCTTCGATGCCAATGCCGGCGAATATATCCCTGACGAGACCGATCGCGACAGCGCTCGGGCGATCAATCGGCCTTGAACGAGGAGGTGTGGTCGCACGTACCGAACGACGAGGTTTCACGAAGTGCTACGGAGCGTGTGGGACAGATGTTCGAGTTGCCCGGCTTCAAGATCTCCGTGAGCAAGGCATGAAGCTTCCCGGCTGTCCGGCGCGTTAAGTGATCTCAGTTGAATCCCCGACCGTTCAAGCGAACTGGCTGGCTGTCGGGTTGGCGTGCTGCACGAAAAGTACTCAGCGATCAAGGTGCGGTGTTGGTATGGTGGTGCGCTGGCGGGCTCTGGTCACGCTGAGCCGCACGTCTGCCGCCTGGCTCATATCGGGCGTGCGCCTGTTCGATCTCACAACTCGATTCTAGTGACTGTGGCTCCCCTTATGTTCGACTATTAACTGTTCGGCCAAGTTGGGCGTTGACGCTTCCTCTCTATAAGAGTTAATAATCTCCTAATATAAGAAGCATCTAAAGTTCGTGGTCGAAAGCCACGAGTTTGACGATGTAGGTTGGGTAGGGAACGTAGCGTGACGACCAGTCGTCGCGTCCAGCAGCATCGGGTCAATATCCGTCCGTGAATGGCCAGCTTGAGGCGGCTGTTCCAGGCGCGGCGGTGTGCCTGGATGAGGGCGAAAATTCATGCCTGCCTGGATTCGCGCGGTTTTTCTTCGGCTGGAAGCAGCCGGTCGTTCAGTACTGTCGATAAAACAGAAAAACAGATGAGGCGTCTGTTCTTAAAAGGGGGGTTGAAAAATGGCTACTCAGGTCACCGGTGCCGGCGGCACCACGACGTCTTTCTCCAACACGCCGCAGGCGAAGGATGACCTGTTTACCTATGATAGTTTCCAATCCGTCTTCCTGAACGTGATGGCCAACGATCTCGGCGGGAATGCCAAGACCCTCTGGTCAGTCGACAATGGCATCAACAACACAGGCGCAATGAATGGATACACCGCCGCTGATTTGTTGACCCAAGACTTAGCACGCACTGAATCCCCCACCTCCGAGACAAGTTATAACGGCGCGAAGATCTGGATTACGTCCGACGGACTCGTGGGATACGACGCGACTACCTTGTCAGCGGCGTTCAAGGCACAGTTACAGGGCTTGAATGCGGGACAGTACCTGACTGACAGCTTCATCTACTCGGTCCGGCTCGGCAATGGAACGCTCAGCTGGGCAACCGCGACGGTACATTTCGCCGGCACCAACGACGCCGCGGTGATTTCCGGCGTCTCTACGGGCGCGGTCGTCGAGGCTGGCGGTGTCGCCAATGCCATCACCGGGACGCCGACGGTGAGCGGCACGCTGACAGATACCGACGTCGACAACACGCCCAATACGTTCCAGGCGGTCGCGCCCGGAACCGCGGGCGATCATGGGTATGGGACCTACCAGATGACCGCGGGTGGTGTCTGGACCTTCACCCTCAACAACAACAATGCGGCAGTGCAGGGTCTCAACGTCGGCCAGCATCTCACCGAGACGTTTACCGTCCACACACAGGACGGCACGGCCCAAGTAGTAACGGTCACGATCAACGGCACCAATGACGCGGCTGTAATCTCCGGCACCATTGCCGGCACGGTCGTCGAGGCCGGCGGCGCTATCAATGGCACCCCGAGTGTCAGCGGCACGCTGACGGATACCGACGTCGACAATCTGGCGAACACGTTCCAGGCGGTTGGTGCCGGCGGGGCAACTGACCACGGCTACGGCACCTTTGCGATGAACGCGGCGGGCACCTGGACCTATACGCTCGACAACACGAATAGTGCGGTCCAGGAACTCAACGCGGGCGATCATTTGATCGACACATTCACGGTTCGGACTGCGGACGGGACAGCGCAGGTAGTAACGGTCACGATCAATGGAATTACTGATAACGCGACGGTCAACCTGAGCGCCTCGACGGTCGCCGAGGGCGCGGTCGCCAACTACGTGTTCACGGCGACGCTGTCGGACGCCTCGCATGGCGTCACCACGATCACCACCGACAAGGGCGACATCACCATCGCCGATGGCCAGACCACCGGCACGCTGACGATCGCCTCGGGCAATGGCGAGGACGTCTACAACGACGCATCGAGCCTGACCGCCAACATCACCGCCACCGCGGGCGGCAACTTCGAGCACCTGGTGATCGGCACCGGCACGGCGACGGCCAACGTCACCGACACCACCACCGACGCGACGGTCAACCTGAGCGCCTCGACGGTCGCCGAGGGCGCGGTCGCCAACTACGTGTTCACGGCGACGCTGTCGGACGCCTCGCATGGCGTCACCACGATCACCACCGACAAGGGCGACATCAC
>NZ_RZPL01000588.1:0-3729 GCF_004022805.1 Mesorhizobium sp. M7A.F.Ca.CA.002.04.1.1
GTTCAACGGCGGCTATCTTGCGGCTCGTCTTGCCGGCCACGACCCGCAGGAAGCCGCGCGCCGTGCGCATCGTGTCGCCGCCGCCGTGGTGCAAGTGCGCGGCGCGCTGGCGCCGTTCGAGACGCTGCGGGCGGCTTTCGAAGGCTAAGGTCGGAAAAACTAGGGCAGGCGGAACCTGTATTCCGTGACGTGGGGTAGATCGCGCCCGGCCACAGCGTTGCTTGCGGGAAATAAGGCCGGTTCGGCGCGTCCGGCCAAATCTGCGGCTCCAGGCAGAAGCCGCAAAAGGCCTTGTAGTTCCGCCCTTCCAGCCCGGTGCGCGGCGTCACATACTGGCCGGTATAGAGCTGGACGCCGGGCTCGGTGGTCCAGACCTCCATCTCGACACCGGAACTGGCGCCTTGCGTCCATGCCGCCTGCTTGAGCGGCCCGCGTGCCGAAGCAAGGCAGAAATTCTGGTCGTAGGGCAGTTGATCACCCTCGGTTTCCATGCGCAGCGGCCGCGCCTGGCGGAAATCGAATGGCGTGCCGTCAACCGGCTTGACCACGCCTGTGGGGATCATGTCGCCATCGACCGGCAGGTAGGCGCCGGCATTCAGCATCATCCTGTGGTCGAGAATGTCGCCTGCGCCGCCATCATCCAGGTTGAAATAGGAATGCTGGGTGAGATTGCACAGCGTCGGCTCCTCGCAGGTGGCGGTCAGCTCGACGCTGAGCGTGCCGGGGATCTTCAGCCGGTAGGTGCAGGTGACGTCGAGCGCGCCGGGAAAACCCATCGTGCCGTCGGGATCGTGCAGCGTCAGCGTGACGAAATCCCTGCCATGCAAGGAAACCGTCCACGGCCGGTGGGAGTAACCTTGCGAGCCGCCATGCAGCGTATGCTTGTCGAGGAAGTTTTGCTCGGTCTGGTAGCGGCTGCCGCCAATGGTGAAGCGGCCGTCGCGGATGCGGTTGGCATAGCGGCCGACGACCGCACCGAAGAAGGCCGTATCCGTCTCGTAGCCTTCCAGACTGTCATAGCCGAGCACCAGCGGAGCATCGTGCCCGGTCAGGCGCAAATCCTGGATGATCGCGCCCAGACCGATGATGTTGGCTGTGATGCCGCCGCCCCTGATCGTGAAGCGACGCACCTGCTCGCCAGCCTGCGTCGTGCCGAAAACCTCGCCGTCCTTCATCGCCATGCCCGTAAATGCCAGTTGATCCAGAAGACTTCGGCTGGTTTTTCCATGAGAGATGGGCAGGCCATCGGCCTCCCCATCCCAGGGATAGCCTATCAGAGGCCGAGGCCGCCGATGCAGACATATTTGGTGTCGAGATAATCCTCGATGCCCTGATGCCCGCCTTCCTTGCCGAGGCCGGATTCCTTGACGCCGCCGAACGGCGCCTCCGGCGTGGTGATGAGGCCTTCATTGACCCCGACCATGCCGTATTTCAGCCCTTCCATCACTCGGAAGGCGCGGCCGAGGTCACCGGTGTAGAAGTAGCAGGCAAGGCCGAATTCGGTGTCGTTGGCGAGGGCGACGGCTTCCTCTTCGGTCTCGAACTTGAACACCGGTGCGACCGGGCCAAAGATCTCTTCCTTCATGAAGCGCATCTTGGGTGTCGCGTTGGCGATGACCGTCGGCTGGAAGAACGAACCGCCGAGCGCATGGCGCTTGCCGCCGGCAACGATCTTGCCGCCCTTTGATGTGGCGTCGGCGATCAGTTCCTCGACCTTCTCGACCGCCTTCTCGTCGATCAGCGGCCCCTGCTGCACGCCGTCCTCGAGGCCGGAGCCGACCTTCAGCGCGTTGCTGGCGGCAGCGAGCTTCTCGACGAACTTGTCATAGACACCTGCCTGGACAAGGAAGCGGTTGGTGCAAACGCAGGTCTGGCCGGAATTGCGGTACTTGGCGGTGATGGCGCCGGCGACGGCACGCTCGAGGTCGGCGTCGTCGAAAACGATGAACGGCGCGTTGCCGCCGAGTTCCATCGACACCTTCTTGACGGTGACCGACGACTTCTGGATGAGAAGCTTGCCGACCTCGGTCGAGCCGGTGAAAGTGATCTTCGACACCAGCGGATTGGCGCAGATCTCGTCGCCGATCTCGCTGGCCGAACCGGTCAGGATGTTGACGACGCCCTTGGGGAAACCGACTTCCTCTGCGAGCGCGCCCCAGGCGAGACCCGAATACGGCGTCTGCGACGCAGGCTTGACCACGGCGGTGCAGCCGGCGGCGAGCGCCGGGCCGAGCTTGCGGGCCAGCATCGAGGACGGAAAATTCCACGGCGTGATGGCGGCGATGACGCCAACCGGCTCCTTGGTCACCAGGATGCGGCGGTCCGCCCATGGCGAGGGCACGACGTCGCCATAGGTGCGGCGACCTTCCTCGGCGAACCACAATATGTAGGACGCGGCCGAGCCGATCTCCCCCTTCGATTCGAACAGCGACTTGCCCTGCTCGATGGTCAGCAGTTCGGCCAGTACGTCCTGATTGTCCATCATCGCGTCGTGCAGCTTGCGCAGCAGCTTCGAGCGCTCGAGCGCGGTCGTCTTGCGCCAGGTCTTGAAAGCTTCCGCGGCGGCTTCGATGGCGCGGCGGGTCTCGGCCTTGCCCGACTTCGGCACGGTGCCGATCTTGAGACCGGTGGCAGGGTTGTTGACGTCGACCGTCTGGCCGCTGTCGGCCTGCACCCATTCGCCATTGATGAGATTGGCCTGCCGCATGAAATGGCTGGTTTTCTGAAGCATGCTATCCTCCGTTCGGCGCCCTGACGGGCGGGTCTGTGAAATCTTCGGTGCGCGTGCGCCATGGACTGAGGCCGGCACGCCGGAGCCACTGCTCTTTACCGAGGGCAAGGCACGCAAGCAATCGCAAGATGGCATATAGGGCTTGGGCCAGAGCGAGACGAGAGCAGGCTGACGTGCTTACACCGATGCCTTACCCGAAAACGTACAAGACAACAGTCAGCCAGAACGCGGTGGTGACGGCGGCGCAGGCCGTGGCGAGGGTCATCTGGTTCGACGCCAGCGCCTGGCCGGTGTTGAACTGCACCGCGATCAGATAGGAATTGACGCCGGATGGCATCGCGGCCACCATCACCGCCACCTTGGCCGTCAAGGGCGGCATGCCGAGCAACCAGACGAAGACCAGCACCAGCGCCGGCATCAGGAACAGCTTCAGCACCGAAAGCGCCAACGCCGGCCGGACATTGCCCGATATGCCGAAACGGCGCAGGCTGAGCCCCATGGCGAACAGCGCCACTGGCCCGGCAGTGCCAGCCAGCGTATCGACCAGCCGCGTGGCAAGGTTCGGCAGCGGCGCGCCGGTTAGGCGCCAGGCCAGCCCGGCCAGGATACCGATGATCAGGGGATTGGTGAACAGTCTTCTCAGAAAGCTCTGGACGATGCGCAGCAGGTGTACGGGCTCACTGCCACCGCGGCCAAATATCTCGAACATGATGATCGAAGCCATCATCATGGTCGGCAGATGCACGGAAACGAGCAGCGACAGCACTTCGAATCCCCTCGACCCGAATACGCCGAGAACGAAGGGAATGCCCAGCAGCACCACATTCGAGAAGGACGACGACACTCCACCGACGATGCCTGCGCGTGCGTCCCGCCCGAAGATCCGCGTCGTCACCAGATGGCCGGCAGCCCATGTCATTGCAACCGCCGTGAAGTAAGCGCCCCACAGCGGCCAAGGCGCCACGCCATGGAAGTCGGACTTCACCATCGTCTGGAAC
>NZ_RZPL01000589.1:0-3728 GCF_004022805.1 Mesorhizobium sp. M7A.F.Ca.CA.002.04.1.1
CGACGGCGATGGCCGTGAAGATCAGCATCGCCAGCGGCAGGCACAATATGGCCAGCATCGCCATCTTGACCTCCTTGGCCTCGATCTTCTTGCCGAGATATTCGGGCGTGCGACCGACCATCAGGCCGGCGACGAAGACGGCGACGACGATGTACATCAGGATGCCGTAGAGGCCCGCGCCGACACCGCCGACGATGACTTCGCCAAGCTGCATGTTGATGATCGGGATCATGCCGCCGAGCGCCGTGAACGAGCCGTGCATGGCGTTGACAGCGCCGCAGGAAGCGGCCGTGGTGATGACGGCAAACAGCGCCGACAAGGCGATGCCGAAACGTGTCTCCTTGCCCTCCATGTTGCCGCCGTCGATGCCCAGCGCATGCACCAGCGGGTTGCCGGCGGCTTCCGCCCAGTAGCAGATGGCGACACCGGCGATGAACATGACGCCCATGGCCGAGAGGATCGCCCAGCCCTGGCGCTGGTTGCCGATCATGCGGCCGAAGACATTGGTCAAGGCGGCGCCGATGGCGAAGATCGACACCATCTGGATCAGGTTGGAGATCGCGTCGGGGTTCTCGAACGGGTGCGCGGCATTGGCGTTGAAGAAGCCGCCGCCATTGGTGCCGAGCATCTTGATGGCCACCTGCGAAGCGACCGGGCCGACGGCGATGGTCTGCTGCGCGCCTTCGAGCGTCGTGGCGTTGACATAGGCGCCCAGCGTCTGCGGCATGCCGAGCCAGACATAGGCCAGCGTCAGCACGACGCAGAACGGCAGCAGCAAATAGAGTGTGGAGCGGGTCATATCGACCCAGAAATTGCCGATCGACTTGCCCGAAGCCCGGGCAAAGCCGCGGATCAGCGCGATGGCTATGGCAATGCCCGTGGCCGCCGAAACGAAGTTCTGCACCGTCAGCCCAGCCATCTGCACGAGATAGGACATCGTGCTCTCGCCACCATAGTTCTGCCAGTTGGTGTTGGTCATGAAGCTGGCGGCGGTGTTGAAGGCGAGCCCTGGTTCAACCGCTGTCATGCCGGCCGGGTTGTAGGGCAGGCTGCCCTGCAGGCGCTGCAGGGCGTAGAGCACCAGGAAGCCGGCAAGGTTGAAGAGCAGCAGGGCGACCGCATAGGTGGTCCAGTGCTGTTCCTCCCGTTCGCTGGTTCCGCAAACACGGTACAGCCCGCGCTCGAGCGGGCCGAAGACGGGCGAGAGCAGCGTCCGGTCGCCGTCGAAGACGCGGTGCATGTAGCCGCCGAGCGGCTTCACCAGCAATATGACGATCCCGCAATAGACCAGGATCTGTATCCAACCGTTCAGTGTCATGGCTGTGGCTTTCCGTGCCTTCAGAAGCGTTCTGGACGAACGAGGGCGTAGGTCAGGTAGGCGAGCAGGAACAGCGTAACGCCGCCACCGAGAATATAGTCGACGATCATTTTTTCAGCCTCGCTCTAGAGAGCGTCGCAAGCTTTTATGTAGGCGAAACAAAGGGCAAAGAACAAAATTCCGATTCCGATAACGGCCATATCCATTGTTTTTATTCCTTTTGTTCTTTTGTACTTTGCGAACTTGACAGGAGAGTTCGCAATATATCGAAAGTGTCCCGTCGCATCTTTGGCGACGAAACCGAATGTGTTTTCTGAAGGGAATATGGACCCGATCGCCATAAAGGTTCGAGACGGAGCGCAGTGGAAAGAAATAGGAATTTCATAAAGATTTTTGCGCGGGCTCTTCCCAACACTCCACGCAGGGATTGTCGCGCAAGGCAGGCGGCCAGCCACAGGATTGCGATTTGCTTGCGAGCTGCCGGAAACGGGAAAGCCCGGCTGGGGCCAGCCGGGCCTTCTATGGTGGTGTGGCTTTAGCCGCCACGGAGGGTATCGATCTTCAGGCGGCGTAGCCGCCATAGCCACGCGCAACGGCGTGCACGCCCGCCACCGGCTCGAGGTCCGGCCACAGGATACAAGAAGCTTGCGCAAACTGGACGAGCGCGTGGCGGGCCTGCTCGATGGTCACATAGCCTGGGATGGCGAGTTCACATGCTTCCACCGCGTTGCGGTAGAGGGGGCCGCGGCGGGAGGTCGTCCAATTGGTAAGGAAGTCGTGCATTTCGGCCAGCGACGCAATCTCGCGCTTGAAGCCAAGGCCGACCGAGAGTGCGACCGGGGAATGAAACAGCTTGTCGTGCATGAAGCGGGCTCCTGGTTTTTTTGCGCGCTTGGAGAGATATCCGGCGGGTCCGCGAACGGGACGCCCTGAAACGCGCAACGAGGCCGGAGGTTCCAGACTTGGGTCTTGGCGGTTTTTGATTGTGCCTGGTCGGCGAAATTATCAATTTCGCAGCGCAACGATCATGTGCCGGACGCTCAACGGCTCCGCTTCCACTTGGCGACGGCAGGCTCTCCAAAATCCCGAAGGAGCCATCGAGATCGCTTGCCGCCCTGAGGCTCACGCCTTCTTCACGAACTCGGTCTTGAGCACCAGGCCTTTCACTTGCTTGGTGTTGCATTCGATCTCGCCGGGATTGCCGTTCAGGCGGATAGCCTTCACCAACGTGCCGCGCTTGATCGTTTCCGAAGTGCCTTTGACTTTGAGGTCCTTGATCAGCGTGACGGAATCGCCGTCATTCAATTGAGCGCCATTGCTGTCGCGCACGATTACATCGTTCGGCATGCCATCTCCTGTGATTGGCAGGTTTCAAGGGCAGAGCGCGGCGGGATGTTTACCGCCCTGCTTCGCGCAAAGGCTCGGGCTTGTCCTGCGAAGCTCGTAGAGCGAAGCAGGATGGCGGAGAGAGCGGGATTCGAACCCGCGTTACGGTCTCCCGTAAACACACTTTCCAGGCGTGCGCCTTCAACCACTCGGCCACCTCTCCGTCCATGCATGTCGCGTCGGCCGGTTTTGCCGCGCGGGTTGGGGAGATGCACCTCCCTTGGGGCAAGACGAAACTTTCGCCATCGGCGTCGCCAACCAGCAAACGCCTTCCCCTGCACCTGAGCCGTCGAAGCAACAGGCGCGGGGCTCATCTAGTCGATCCGACGGCGAATGCCAAGCCATAACGGCAGTCTATTCGCTTTGCCGGCCACACAGTCTTTCACGAGGCCGCCGGCATGCCCGTTTTTGCGGGCGCCGCCGCTGCAATGGTGTGCACAGGCAGGACCGCAGGGACGGCCGCCCTTGACTTCCCCCGGAGTTGCCTGTCGGGTGCCGAGGCTTTGCGGGGGCATTGTGCGGACATGACATCGAGCAATGGACAGACGCCAGTCAGGCGGCCGGACAGCGGGCTGTCCTTCGTGCCGGTGGGCTGGCTTGTCTTCGTCATGGCGTGGTCAGTCTACGGCCTGATCTCCGTCTGGCCCGCGGTCGGCGCCACCGGCCTGCCAGACAGCGTGCTTTACCTTATCTATGGCGGGCTCGTCGTCGACATCGTCACCATCCTATGGGGGCTTTACCTGCTCGGCCTCGCCTTCGGCCGCTCGGCCCGCTTCCCGCGCCAGTTCACGATCTGGCAGATTGCCATAATCGTCGGGCTGCTGGTCATCCATGCCTATGCCCCTACGGTGCCGGGATTCGTCTTCTCGGGCCAGGCGCTTGTCATCACCGGCGCCGAAATCGCCATCGGCGCGCTCTGCATCTATCTGCTGCGCCATGGATCCGAAGCCGATGCCGTTTATGTCAATCCGAAAACCGAGAGCCCATCGGCCTTCGTCTCGGTCATCGCCGCGCTGCTCGGCAT
>NZ_RZPL01000058.1:0-14449 GCF_004022805.1 Mesorhizobium sp. M7A.F.Ca.CA.002.04.1.1
GCGCCGCAGTCCATCAGCACGACCGCCTCGCGTCCGGCGATGTATCCTTCGGCGGTGACAGCGGAGCGAATGCGGATTTCCGCATTCTCGCGGCAGAGGCAGGTTGCCATCTCTTCCTGCCGGGTGTTTTCCAGGACCACCGTGCGCCCGGTCATCCGCGCCAGAAGTGCCGTGATCGGCTCGATGGACGCATCGAATTTCAGGCCGAACCCGCCTCCGACAGGCGGCACGGTGACCCGCACACGCCCGGGCGCAAGCTGCATGACCCTTCCGGTGACGTTGCGAACTGTCCAAGGCACCTGCGTCGAGGTCTGGATGTGAGCACGGCCGTCCTCCCAGGAGCCGATGGCAACGCGCGGTTCGAAAGGCACATGGCTCTGCCGGCCGACGGTGAAGCTGCTCTCGACAATGCGTATGTCGGGACGGGCGAAGGCCGCATCGACGTCGCCGCGGCTGGATTTTGCCTCCCATGCGATGTTGCCGGCACGTGCGCCGCCCTCGGTGATCACCTCATAGCCGCGCCAGCCCTCGTGGACGAGACGGGCGGCGGGCTGGAGTGCCTCGGCCATGGTGGACACCGGTACCAGCGGCTCGACCTCAAGCATGATGGCGGCAAGCGCCGCCCGCGCCTGCTTCTCCGTTTCGGCGGCAACGACGGCGATCGGCTCGCCGTGATAGCGGATGGTGTCGATGGCCAGGAGCGGATGGTCGGCAATGCCGATGCCGTAGAGGCCTGGCGCGTCGGCGCCGGTCGCCACCGCGCGCACGCCAGGACAGCGAAGTGCCGCCGAAAGGTCGAGCTTGCGGATACGCCCCGCGGAAACGGTCGACCGCAGCAGCACGGCATGCAACATGTCGGGGCGAACCCGGTCGTTGGTGTATTTCGTCCGCCCGCGCAGCTTGTCCTGCGCATCGCGGCGGGGAAGATTCATCACGGTGGCGGACAGCTCAGACATGGAGGCCTCCCACCGACTGGCCAGCCTTCCGCGCTTGGTCAAGGCAGTCGGCCACGGTGTCGACGATCCGCTCATATCCGGTGCAGCGGCAGATGTTGCCGACCATCGCGGCCTTGATGTCGGGACGGCTCGCATGCGGATTGTCACGCACGAACGCCGAAAGGCTCATAACCATTCCTGGAAAACACATGCCGCATTGCACGGCATCGGCGGCCTCTAGATTGGCCTGGAGCGGATGCAGCGCCTGGTTTCCGGAGCTCAATCCCTCGATGGTCGTGACCGCGCACCCCTGGACCAGGCCAATCGGCTTCAGGCAGGACGGCACCGCTTCGTCGTCGACATGCACCGTGCAGGCGCCGCAGAAGCCTTCGCGGCACACGGCTTTGGTCCCCGTCAGGAATCGTTCCCGCCGCAAGATGTCGACGAGC
This sequence comes from Mesorhizobium sp. M7A.F.Ca.CA.002.04.1.1, assembly GCF_004022805.1. NCBI lineage: Bacteria > Pseudomonadati > Pseudomonadota > Alphaproteobacteria > Hyphomicrobiales > Phyllobacteriaceae > Mesorhizobium > Mesorhizobium sp. M7A.F.Ca.CA.002.04.1.1. The sequence goes on from NZ_RZPL01000058.1 coordinate 1,385, forward strand.
GGCGTCATCGGATCGCCGTGAAAGCTGCAGTCCTCGCCATTCAGCTGGAATGTCACAACCATGCCAGGCCCTCGGTCTTGAGAAGTGCGGCAACACCGCGCTTGACCAGCGGCGGAAGAACCTGGCGCCGGTACCAACCCTCCGCTTCCCTGCCGTCGCGGCCCTGAAAATCATTGTGCTCTAGTGCAAGCCCGGCAGCGCGCTCCGGATCGAGCGCGGAGGCCTGGCTTGCCCTCATCGCCTGTTCGAGCGCCGTCCAGCGCCGCGCTACCGGCTCCACCGAGCCGACGGCGATGCGACATCGTTTGTCCTTGTCCACCGCAAGCGAGACGACGGCGACCGGATAGTCGCCAGCCTTCCGAAGCGGCAGGCGGATATGCGCGCTTGCGACAAGGTCGCGGCGCAGATGAATTCTCGTCACAATCGCCTCTGCCAGCAGCGCATGCCTGTCTTTGAGGAAATCCGAAATACCGATGAGTTTTGGGCCTTCGAACGTCTCCAGCTCCACCGTCGCCTCACAGACGAGAAGCGCAGGGGCGAGATCGGCGGCGGCAAAGTCGAGGGCACAAAGGTTACCGCCCACGGTGGCGACCCTTCGGATACCGGGATTGGCCGCGTTCTCCGCCGCGTCAACCAGACCTTCGAAGCCCGCTGCCCCATGCAATGCGCGGCCAAGGACTGCGTGGGTAACAGCTGCGCCGATCACGACATGGTCCGAGTCGATTTCGACCTTGGACAAGGCCGGTATTCGGTCGAGTGCGACCACCGCGTCGGGAAGGTCGACCCCGCGTTGGGGATCACGCATCATCCAGGTGCCGCCTGCAAGCACCACCGCGCCCTGCCGGCGTGCTGCCATTGCCTCTTCAAGTGTGCTGGCCGCGGTGAACGATCGTCCCACGCCTGGTGCCATCTGTCATACCCCTCGGAGCAGCCAACCTTCGCGGCGCTGCGACATTGTTGCTCCAGCTTTAGGTTCCTGTGAAATAGTAATTCTTTGAATATGGTATCGAAAAAACAGATAACTCTGGCATCCCGCGAGCGCCCGCAAGATTGCGGCGCGCTCGCTGGCGCTCAGACCCAGTGGGTGACGGTCCGTTTCTCAAAACTCTCCCGGAACTGGGCGGTGGTTTTGGGAAGTAGTTCGCCGGTCTCCCAGTCGAGGATCACGGCATAGTGCCGAACCGCATCGAGCGTATCGATCTCGCCGGAGCGGTATTTGCGCGCGACCTCCTCGGGATCCATGCGTGCCCAGCCCTTCCGTTTCGCCCGGATGTCGGTACGGCAGGCTTCGGTCGCCGTCTCGTCGATTTCGTACTGGCACAGGTCGCGGTCGATTTCGCGGATCACCACACCGTAGTCAGTCCTGGCACGCTCCAGGGAAACGTAGTCGTCGATCACGTCCTCCATCACCTTGCGGGGCTCGCGCTGCAGTGGATCGCCGAAACCACCGCCGCCGGCCGTCGGACGAGCGAACTGGTCGCCTGTGTGGACGGAGTAATCGGAGAATACGGAGCCGAGCCAGATCTCGGTCTCTTCTCCGGCGCGCTTCATGGTCAAGCCGTGGGGCATCGACGGCAGGCCTCCTTCGACACCCCAGACGACAGCACGCTCGCGGTCGCAAATATAGGACATGACGGCATTTTCAGCCTCAAGCAGCAATGAGGTCTTCTGCACGCCGACGCCGCCCCGCCACTTGCCGGGCCCGGCTGAATCCTGCTTGATCTGGAACTCGAGCGTCCGAGTGGGATTGACCCGCTCGTTGCCTTCGTTCGGCTGCGACATCAGCCCGGTTCCGAAGCAGGCGGTGGTGACATCGGCACCATCCTTGCCGTTGCGCCCGCCCCAGCCGCCAGGCAGCCATTCGTAGAACATGAAGATCGGCTTTTCGGGTTTGCGCGCATCCCGTCCCCCGGCCAGCAGATATTCGAGGTTGAAGGCGCAGGCGATAGCGCGTTCGGGCATGATCTTCGACCACATCTCGAAGATCGCGTTCATGATCTTTTCAAACGGCATCAGGAACCCGGTCACCGCCACCGGCCATTCCGCGCTGACGATGCTGTTCTTCGGCGCGGTCACCTCGATCATCCGGTAAAACCCGCTGTTGAGCGGGAGGTCCGGAAAGAAGGTTTTCATGCCGGCGACCACGGCCGAGAAGGTCGCGCCCGGTGCGGAATTATACATCGAGGCAATGGTCGAGTGGCTTCCCGTAAAATCGTAGTGGATCGTGTCGCCCTTGATCGTCATCTTGATGCGGATCGGGATCATGCCCTCGCCGGCACCGAGATCCCGGTCGATGTAGTCGACCGTCTCCCAGGTGCCGTCGGGCAGCTCCGCCAGACGCTTTCGCACGGCACGTTCGACGTAGTCCTGAACCTCCTCCATACCGCGCATGACCTGGCCGCGCCCGTACTTCTTGACCAGCCGCAGCAGTTCGCGCTCGGCCGCCTGCGTCGCTTGCGCCTGGGAATGGATGTCGCCAATGATCGATGCGGGATCGCGCGTGTTGGCCGCGATCATGTTGGCAACATCGGAGCAGAAGCGGCCGCGCTGGAAAAGGCGCAGCGGCGTTATCCGCAGCCCTTCGCGGAACATGTCGCGGGCGGTGACGTCGAAGGAGCCCGGCACCGAGCCGCCGAGATCCGACCAGTGTCCGTTCGACTGGGAGAAGCCGATCAGTTTGTCTTCATCGAAGATCGGCCGGACGAGCCGAACGTCGCTGAAATGCGTACCGCCGGCATAAGGATCGTTGATTGCGTAGACATCGCCGGGTGCCATATCGCCTTCGAAGACCCGGATCACTTCCTTACACGTGTTGTGCAGTGTGCCGACATGGACCGCGATGTCGTAGTTGCCCTGGGCGACGGAGTTGCCATCGGCGTCGTGCAGGGCGTTCGAAAAGTCTCGGTTGTAGATGACGAAGGAATAGCAGGTGCGAAGCATCTGTTCGGCCATCTGGTCGACGGTGGTGATGAAGGAGTTCTTCAGCACCTCGAACGTTACCGGATCGAGGCCAGGGCCCGTTTCAATCAGCTTTGTCATGTCTCAGCCTTTCGTCACGATGAGAATGTTCAGGAAGCCATCGACGGTCGCGCTCATTCCCGGCGGAACCACGGTGGTGGAATCGAACTGTTCGACGATGGCGGGTCCCGCAAAGGCAGCGCCGGCGCTGAGTTGGTCGCGTTCATAGACAGCCGCATCATGAGATACGCCGTCGAACCAGACGCCGCGGCGGCCGAGCGGCTCGGGCACATGAGGCAAGACTTCGTGTCGCGGTATCTCGGCTTTCGGGACGATGCCGATCGCCTTGACCGCGATGCGGAAGATCGACACCGGCGCCTCTTCGCGGCGGTAGTTGAACTCGCGTTCGTGTTCGTTGTGGAATGCCTCGATCAGCGGGCAGATGCTCTCGATCCGCGCCGGGGCTGACACCGCGAGCGAGCGCCATTGGCCCTGGTACATCATCTCGACCGTGCGCTGCAGCGCCATGTCTTCCTGCGCCACGCCCTCATGGCCCAGACGCTCAACCGCCTGTTTTTCCATCAGAACAAAGGCTGCCTGCATCTCGGCGGGCGAGACAGTCGAAGCATCGGCCATGAAGCTTTCGGAGAAATCGTGCTGCACGTCGACGAGAAGGCAACCGAGCGCGGAGGTAACGCCGGGATTGGGCGGTACGATCACGGTTGGAATCGAAAGCTCCTTGGCCACCGCCGCTCCGTGCAAAGCGCCAGCACCGCCGAATGCGACCAGCGCAAAGTCGCGCGGGTCGTAGCCTCGGCTGATGGAGAGAAGCCGGACGGCATTGCCCATATTGGCGTTGGCGACGGCGATGATCGCCTCGGCCGCCTGGTGGAGTTCCATGCCGAAGGGTTCCGCTACCGTCTCCTGAACCGCCTCGGCGGCCAGAGCGGGGTCGAGCGTGATCTTGCCGCCCGCAAGGCTGGTGCCGAGACGGCCGAGCACCACATTGGCATCGGTGTTGGTGGCAATGAGGTTGCCATTCTTGTAGCAGGCCGGACCTGGAAAGGCGCCAGCGGACTGCGGCCCGTTGCGCAAGCTGCCGCCCTCGTCCTGCCATGCCAACGACCCGCCGCCCGCACCGATGGTCAATACCTCGATGGAGGGGAAGCGGATCGGATATCCGAATTCGATGTACCAGTCCTTTGTGATGCGCGACTCCCCGTTCCAGGCCAGCGAGACGTCGGTGCTGGTGCCGCCCATGTCGAAGCCGATCGAGTTCGGGTAGCCACAGAGATTTCCGATGAAGCGGCTTGCGATGGCGCCGGCGGCGATGCCGGATCCCGCGAGCCGGGCTGAGAAATCCTTGACGCTCGCGGGCGTCATGACCCCGCCACCGCTGTGCAGCAACAGGAGATCTCGCTTGTATCCGGCGTCGGCAAGCTTTTCTCCGAGACGCGACACGTAGTCGACGACGACCGGGGCGCAGACGGCGTTCGCCATGGTGGTGGAAAAACGTTCGTGCTCGAAGATTTCCGGCATCACCTCCGAGGAGATCGAGACCGGCAGATCCGGCATTGCCTCCTTCAGGATCTCACGCATGCGGCGCTCGTTGGCGCCGTTCACATAGGAGTTCATGAAGCAGACGGCGATGGACTTGACCTGCCGTTTCTTGAGAATCTCCGCGACACGGCGCGCGGCCTCTTCGTCCAACGCTTCCAGGATCGTGCCCTCGGCACTGACCCGTTCCCGGACGGTCAGCCGGTCGCGGCGCGGGATATAGGGCTTGGCGACATCTTTGTAGGTGTCCCAGAGATCTTCCTTGTTGGCGCGACGGATCTCTACAACGTCACGAAAACCCTCGCTGCAGACCATTGCGGTGCGCGGCAGACGGCGGGTGATCAGCGCATTGGTGGCGACCGTCGTACCATGAGAGAACATCGTTACCTCCGAAAGATCGATGCGCCCCTGCTCCACGCCATTCATGATGGCCTGCATGGGATCGTCAGGCGTGGAGGCGGTTTTTTCGATGCGGATCGCTCCGCTGTCTTCGTCCATGATGCAGATGTCGGTGAAAGTCCCTCCGACATCGACGGCAACTCTGATTCGGCTCATGACAGTTCCTTCGCAAGGTCTTGCGGGCAAAGCCCCGCCTTCGTCGCCCCTTGCCGGGGAGACGTTGCATGAATGGTGGAATTGGCCCGGATTTCGTCGGGACTAGTGGCGCTCTCGCGAGGCCGAAGAGCCGCCCGCCCGGTTCGCTGCTTCGCGACGGGTATCCGTCGGTGCGCAGCCGAACCGCGTCCGGTAGTGCTTGCAGAACTGGGACTGGTCGGCGAAGCCCCAGCGGTAAGCGATCTCGGCTACGCTGCTGATGTTGGTCACCGACATCAGCTCCTCGGCGCAAAGTTCAAGCCGGGCGTCGCGGATGAAGCCGTTGATCGACTGGTTGCTGTCCTGAAAAAGGACCTGCAGGTAACGCAGGGAGATGCCGCAGGCATCAGCCACCGCCTGCGGGCCGAGGTCGGAATTCTTCAGATTGTCGCGAATATACTGCTCGGCACGATGCAAATGGCCGGCCCGGATCGACGAGATGCTGCTGTCCAGCACGCGATCGTCGCTCACGATCGACAGGCACAGCATTTCCAGGATGTGCCTGCCCATCATCTCACGAGCGACTTCAGTGATCTCATCGAGATGACCGATCGTGGTTCGCACCGTGTCGAGGAAGAGCGCGGCGATGCCTTGGGTCGCGTCGAAACTGAGCGCACTGAGCCGTTCGGCGGATCCGATCCGTGCCCGAACGCTCGATGATGGTACCTTGAGGACCCACAGCGCGTTTGGCTTGCCGTGCCAGAATTCGTAAGGCGCATCTCCCCGCTCGACGAGAAAGCCCCCCGGCCTGCAATTGACGGTTCTCGACCCTTGCGAGAAATTCACCTCCGACATCTCCGGGATCGTGATGAGCAGGCTGGCGTCACGCTCGTTGAGGAAGTGGCGGCGGTGGCGACGATAGCTTACGGCATCGCAGCGCATTTTAGACACGCTGACGAGCCCAAGCGAGAAGGTTTCCAGCGTGCCTGAAAATTCGCGACGGTTCCGATACTCGGTGTCGAGCGGAAAATAGGCTTCGGTAACAGCGGCTTGCCAGGCATCACCGCCTGCGGGACCGCCGATCGTATCGACGACGTATTTCATTCCCCGACCTTTCTGGTTGACCCGGTTGTCCCGGTGTTGTTCCGAAGATTACAGGAATTCACCGGCGCGTATTGGTCAAAAACGAATAAACTTATGTGGTCGGTTGGCCCAGGACCGGAGCTCGCGACGGTTGCAGTTGTCGTCACGATCAGTGTGCAGCTGATCAAACCAGCCTTGGCGCGCAAACCGCCAGCCGACTTGGAACCATGCATTCTTTTCGCACACTCATTCAGGAAAAGTTGTCGGCTTCCAGATGTGGGCGGAAATGATGTCCTGCAGTTCCGTGCGTACGGAAGAGTGGCAGCAGCGTGTAGCGGCGGAAAGCGACAATGTCCGCCTCGTCCTCAATCGAGAGCACCCTCGATCTCGGTTCCTTCGGACCAGTCGATAGATCGGCGACCGAAGCTCGCCTCTTCCACTTCGCAACCGTCTTCCGGTTGATCCCGTAGCGCTTGGCCAGCCCCTCAGGTTCTCTTGACTATGCTGTATCGCTCGACGGACCGCCTCTGTCGTTTTGGCGCTCCCATGCAGAACTTGGCCCATAGCGCATCCTTTCATTCGGGAGACAAGGATGCTCCATAAAGCCCGGGATCAAACATCTAGGATCATCAGATCCAGCACCAAAGAAACAGAGGGGCTGTCGGCAGGGAACATGCAGACCATGAGCGACTGGTTGTCGGCTTGTCTCCGACTGCTCTGCGTCAGAATCACCTCAAAAGCGAAGTCGCTTGGCTAATCCGTCATTTCTGGCGAAAGGCGGAGTGGAACGACACAACCAGCGGGCCCAGAATGTAGTCGAGCGCGGTGCGTTCCTCGGTGACGATCATGACTGACGCTGGCATGCCCGGATAAAGCGCAATCTGTGGGGCTGCTGCCAATTCCACCGGATCGACCGCTACGTCGGCAAGATAGTAGGGAAACCCGGTCTTGCTGTCGGTAATGCGATCCGCCGAAATGCGGGAGACGCGGCCATGAATTATGGGTATTGAGCGCTGCTTGTAGGATGTGAAACGAACTTCGGCAGCCATATCGGGTCGCAGGTTCGATATGTCCTCGACGCGAATCTGGGCCTGGACGATCAGCGAATTTTCGGTCGGCACGATATCGAGGATGGTCTGGCCCGGCGAAACGATCGCGCCTATCGAGAAGACGCTGAGATCCATCACCTGGCCGTCATACGGCGCGCGCACCTCGGCTCGGTCCATGGCAGCCTGGGCGGCAAACATCTTGGGCACGAGGTCGGAAAGGCTCGATTGCGTATCGATCAGCATGGCCGACAGCTTGGCTCGGCGCTCATTTGTCAATTGTGCGATCTGGCTTTCGAGTTCGGCTTTGCTCTGTTGGCTGCCGCCGATCGCGCCGAGGTTCTCATCGATCAGGCCCTGCAGATCCGAGGCGGATCTTTCCAGCTCCAGGATGCGTGGGCGGGTCGTCAATCCGGCCTTGAGCAGCTTCGACAGGCTGGCCTTCTCGTTGATCGTCGATTGCAACTGGGCATGGTAAGATTCGACCCGAGACTGCTTGCCCTGGATCTGCTCCTCGAGTTCGGCAATGCGCCGCTCGAGGATCTGCCTGGCGCCGGCCATCGAGGCGCGTTGGCTTTCCAGATCGGCGATCTGGTTTGCCATTGCATCCCTAAGGTAGTCTTCGTGCTCTTTGAGAATGTCCTTGGGAAAGGCAACAACCTCGCTGCCGTCCAGTTCGGCTCGGATCCTGGCATCGGTTGCGCGCAACAGCGCATATTGCTGGGCATAAAGATTGAACTCGGACCGAATCCTGGTGTCGTCCAGCTTCAGCATTATGTCGCCCTTCCTGACGACGTCGCCATCCTTGACGCGGATCTCCTTCACCGTACCGCCGTCGAAGTGCTGTACGCTTTTGCGATTGCCATCCACCTTGACGATGGCGTCGGCAAGCACGGCGCCGTTCAGCGGGGCAAAGGCCGCCCAGCCGCCAAAGATGCCAAAGAAAGCAACGATGATCAGCAGACCTATATAGGCCGGCACCCGGATCGAATCCGGGGCCAGAATACCGGCGTCGCCAGGCAGGCTCCGGTAGGTAAGCGCGCCGTCGCTCATCGCTCTCTCCAAACACGGCTCATTGCGTTGCCACCGCCATTGGCGCCGCGCGCTGGTTGAGGAGCGCCACGATCTCGTTTCTCATGCCAAAGGCCTCGACGGCGCCATCGCGCAACAGGAGGATCTTGTCGACATTCGCCAGGGTCGAGGGCCGGTGAGAGACGATGATCACCGTACTGCCGCGGCGCTTGAGTTCGATCGCGCAGTCGCTCAGCGCGCGGTCGCCATCGGCATCGAGATTGGAGCTGGGCTCGTCGAGAATGATCAGGTTCGGAGTTCCGAACACTGCGCGGGCAAGAGCAATCCGTTGGCGATATCCTCCTGACAGCACTGCGCCGCCTTCGCCGATCTGCGTCTCATAGCCTTGCGGCAGGCGGATGATCATCTCATGCACGCCGGCGAGCCGCGCGGCCTCGATGACCTCCTGGTCGACATTGGTCTTGAAGCGGCCGATGTTGGCGGCGACGGTATCGGAGAAGAGTTCGATATCCTGCGGCAGATAGCCGATGTGGTCGCCGAGCGCGTCGTGTCCCCATTGCGACAGGTCGGCGCCGTCCAGCCTGACGGTACCACGGCTGGGTTGCATGACGCCCGCGAGATGACGCGCCAGCGTCGACTTGCCGGCGCCGGAAGGGCCGACGATTCCCAGCGTCTCGCCTGCTTCCAGCCGGAACGATACGTCCCGCAGAAGCACTTTCTGCTGGCTTGCAATTGCAAAGCTGACCTGCTCAACCGAAATCTTGCCGGTGGGCTTGGGCAGGTTGAACGATCTTTCGCTCTGCGCGCCCCCGTCGACCAGCTTCTCGACCCTTGCCAACGCCGCCCGCCCCAGGATCAGGCTGCGCCAAAGGCCGACGATCTGCTCGACCGGCTGTAGCCCCCGGCCCAGCAAGAGGCTCGCGGCGAACATGGTGCCGCCGGTGATCTGCCGTTCGATCACCAGATAGGCGCCGAGGCCGAGGATCAGCGACTGCATGGTGAGCCGCAGGAAACGGATCAGACCCGACATCAGTGCGGCGCGATCGCTTGCCTCCGCCTGGCGCCGCAGCGCCAAATTGCGGTCGCGTCCCCAGCGGCGGATGAGGCCGTCGATCATCCCCATGGCGCGAACGACTTCGGCGTTTCTGAGGCTCATCTCGGTGAAATTATAGTTGGTCGTCGCCAGGTCGTTGGCCTGCTTCAGCGGCGAACGCACGATATATTCGTTTAGCACCGCCATGGCGACCAGAAGCAGCGAGCAGCCCAGCGCGAAGAAGCCGAGCCAGGGATGCAGCAGGAAGATGATGCCGATGTAGATGGGCGACCATGGCAGGTCGAACAAAGCGTGGATGCCGCTGCCGGTGATGACCTGCCTGAACGTGTCGAAGTCTCGGATGGGCTGGCTCGGCGACGAGCCGGGCGATGGGGTCTCGACCGACGCGGCCAGGACTTTTGCCGACAGCAGCCGGTCGAGCCGCGCACTGGCACGCGTCAGGATGGAGGCGCGCACCAGGTCGAGGCCGGCCAGCGAAAGAAAGGCCGCCAGCAACACCAGGGTCAGCATCACCAGCGTGGTTTCGCTGCCGCTGGTAACGACCCTGTCGTAGATCTGCAGCATGTAGAGTGGGGACGCGAGATAGAGCAGATTGATGGCCAGGCTGAACGCCGCCGCTACCAGGAAATAGCGGCGGCAGGCCCGAAGCGCATCCTTCACAATTCGAGATTTGCTATCCACGTCCAGAACCCCACTCGATACGCATCAGGCCAGGTGGGCCGCCGCTGGCGGCGGCCTTTTGGTTCACACCACGAAGTCGCTTGAAATTGCTCCATTGCCAACGCCCGTCAGCGTGAATTCCGCCGGATTGTACGAAACGGCGGTATGGCCTTGGCCGTCATCGGCAAGCTTGAAGCCGTTCGCATCGTAGCTGCCGACCAGATGCAGCGCGGTACCGTGGGTGCCGTCCGAAACGGTCAGCGTTCCGCCGCTGCCATCCTGGTTTGCCTGGTAGACGGCCGTCGTTCCCGCGCCGAACAGGATGTCCTCGAGCTCAAGCCTGTCGTCATTGGTGATGCCGCCGATCCGCCCGCTGAAATCGAAGGAATCGTCGAGCTGCAGCGTGCCGGCCGCATCGTGCGCGAAGGTGACATCCGTCGACGAGGCGCTGCCGAACTCAAGCTTCGACAGGTTGCCGATCGTGGCATCGCCGTCGCCGGTGACCTGGCCATGGATGACTATGTCGCCGCCATTGGCCAACAGCATGCCGGAATTCGCCAGCCCGCCGGTGATCGTCAGTCCACCTGAACCGGTCGCCTCCAATGTTCCGGAGTTGGTGACGACGCTGCCCCCCGTATCGATGACCAGCGCATTCGCGCCGGAGGCGATAATGGTGCCCTGGTTGTCGAGGCTCAGCATCCCGCCGCCCAACTGGCCGGCGCCCGATATCGTGTTGTCGACATTGACCAGAGTGACGTCCGGCCCCGTGCCGGAGATCACGTTGGCGGCGCTGTCGGACAACAGTATCTGCCCGCCGCCCTGCAGGGTCACGCCATGCTGGATGATTTGCAGCAGCGTTTCACCGCCGGTCGAGTCCAGCGAGATGAGGCCGCTATTGTTGATCATGCCGCTCAGCGGCAGCAAGGCGCCGTCGCCGATCGTCATGGTGCCGGCATTGTTGACCACCGGCGTCTGGTCGAAGACGAAATTGCCTGCCGTCAGCGCGCCCGAGTGCACGCCATCCAGCGTGATCGACTGCCCATCGCCCAGCGTGATCACCGCGTTGCCGTGGGCATCGTCGGCGATATGGGTCTGCAGGTCGGCAAAGTCCGCCAGTCCGTTGTAGCCGATAAGGTCGATCTGGTCGGCCGCGGCGTCGAAATTGTGCACCGTGTCGGCACCGATCGGCTGCGAGAAGACGAAGAGGTCGTTGCCGCTGGACCCGGTCAGGTAGTCGTTTCCAGACAAAGCAAAGATGGGCGAACCCTTGGCATAGATTTCCACGTTGTCCGCGATGGTCATGGTCCCGGTGGTCCCGTCCTCGTTACTCCAGGTCCCGGTCACGTTGAGCACGTGTGCACCGGTATAGGTGACCGGCGTCGTGACGGTCAGGGCGGAAACATTCGTGGTTGTTGCGGTCCAAGAGCCGTCCGCGTTGCGGGTGCCCCCATCGATCGTCCATCCGTCGGGGACGTCACTAATCGTGAGCGTAATCGCGCCATCGTGGCCGGCTGGATCGGTAAGTCCCAAGTTCACAGCCTCTCCGGCAATGCCGGCGGGCGCTGTGACACCGATGGATTGGACAATGGTACTGCTGCCTGTCGTAGCGACCACAAAGAAGGTGTGGGCTCCGGTGTTGTTGCCCAGGTTGGTCTTAGCCCCGCTCCAGGTGCCATCGCCATTCAGCGTCACGGCAACTGCGTGGGTCGGATTGTCGACGTCCCAGTACGCGCGTATCGTCACACCGGTATTATAGTGCCCGGAAAGAGTGAAATTGCCGCTTTGCCCGTTTTCCTTCGTCGCTGCGTCAAAGGTAAAGCCCTCGAATACCGTGTCGTTGCCTCCGGAGCCTGTGTTCAGAGCTGCATCCGTATAGCTTCCCGAGCTCACTGAAACGGTCGCGTTTCCGACAAAAGTCGAAGATGCGGTGAACGTTGCGACATAGGTTTTGCCGGTTGGATCTGTGGCGTCTATGGTCGGCCCGCTGGTGATCGAGCCGCTGCCTGACGTCACAATGATGTCGGCCGCCGTGAAACCGGTAGGGACTTCGCTGAAGACAAACTTTACCTGTGATGTCCCGCCTGCCGGCAGGTCTGGGGCGATGATGTCGACCGAAACGGTCGGCGCCTTGGTATCGTAGGCCTGGGTGGCATTGACAGTGCCGGTCCCCGAATTGCCCGCCGTATCGGTGATGCCAACCTGGTTCACTGTTACACTGATCGTGCCGGCATCGACGTTGGCCGTCGGGGTCACGGTCAGGTTATATACGTTGCTGGTGCCGACTTGCGTCAGCGCACCGACCGTGCCGCCCGTTACCGTCACGTCCGCAATGGTCAGCGTGCTGCCAACGCTCTCGCTGGTGGTGAAGGTGTAGAGGACACTGCCACCGGCAATGTTGGCCGTCGCCGCCGGCTCGTCGTCGGTGATGATAACCGTCGGCGCCTTGGTGTCGTAAGCTTGCGTCGCCTGGATCGCCACCGTGTTGCCGTTGCTGGCTGCATCGTTGGCCGCGCCTGCCGCCACATCTACGGTGATGATACCGGCCTGCGTATTCGCGGTTGGGATCACATCCAAGGTGTAAACCGTGCTGCTCACCGCGGTGAACGTACCCTTGGTACCGCCTCCCACAACGATATCTGATGTAACAAATCCGGTGACAGGCTCGCTGAAGGTGAAGGTGTAGAGGACATTGCCACCGGCAATGTTGGCCGTCGCCGCCGGCTCGTCGTCGGTAATCGTCACGGTCGGCGCAGTTGCGTCGATGATCTGCGCCGTCGCCGTGCCGGTGCCGACCACCAGGTGTTCAAAGTTGCCGCCCAAGGTGCCGGTGATGGTCGCGGACAGGCTTGATGCGTTGGGGGTTGCGATCACCAGTGTGCCAACGGTCTGGCCGTTAGCGATGGTGATGTCGCCATGGTCGGTGTGGACCGTGGTGACGCCTTGCGAGGCGTTGCTCAACGTCGCCGTGAAGGTGACGTTGGTATCGTGATCCGTAACGTTCGACGTGCTGAGATTCACCGTCGCGTCGGTGGTGGTGTCGGTGACGTTGGCCGTCGCCGTGCCGGTGCCGATCACCAGGTGCTCGAAGTTGCCGCCCGCGGTGGCGGTGATGTTGGCGGTCAGGCTCGATGCGTCGTTGTA
>NZ_RZPL01000590.1:0-3725 GCF_004022805.1 Mesorhizobium sp. M7A.F.Ca.CA.002.04.1.1
TTTCGTGAGAACGCGCCAAAATTCGAGGTGCTTGATGCGCTCGTGAACCTTGATGAACGGCAGCTCACTTACGAAAAATTGCTGGATCTTATGCAGCGGGAACCAGAGCTCGTCGGCTTCTATATGGCCGGCGGGGGGATAGAGGGGGCAATTTCCGCGCTCCGAGAAGAGGGGAGCGGTCAGGATCTCGTCGCGATCGTGAGTGAAATGACGCCGCAGTCACGTGGGGCGCTTGCGGATGACATCTTGACGATGGCGGTCGGCACGCCAATGCGCCGACTTTGCCAGGAGCTGATAATGGCAATGGAGCGGGCCATCAAAGCCGGCGTCGCGGAGAGCCCGGGGCAGACATTTCTGCCGTTCGACATTTATCTTCCGGAAAATATTTGACCTTGATGGATTTCTATCATGAGCGCCCATTTTCCTTTCACCGATGAAAGGAAAGCTCGATTGACTCGGCCGTCTCTGTCCGATCTGTGAACCGGCGTGGTTCCGTCTTGAAAGAAGCCGGATGCCGAAATGGCAGCCGCGCTTCATGGAAGGAAAGTCAAGCAATGCGCCAGGTATCGCCCCGCTTTGCACTCGATCACATGGCGGCGCCCCGCCTTGACGTCAGTGCGCTTTTCGCGCTTGCCCGTGACCAAGGCCTGACCGACGTCCAAATCCGTTACCCTCATTTCAGCAATCCTGTCGCACGCGGCATTCCGGCTGCGGACGTTCGGTTGGCCGCTACCGAAGCGGGCGTCACGATCATCTCTGTCAACGCCTTGCAGCGGTTCAACGACTGGACTCCAACGCGTCAGGCCGAGGCAAGCAACCTCGCCGATTATGCGACGGCGTGCGGGGCGGAGACGCTCGTGTTGGTGCCGGCCAACCGCAGCTCGTGGCCCACCAATAGCGAGCGCCAGGACAATCTTCGTTTCGCTCTAAACGAGATCAAGCCAATCCTCCAGTCGCGGGGTCTGATCGGTCTCATCGAGCCGCTGGGTTTCCGAACCTGCTCGCTTCGATCAAAGAAGGAAGCGGCCGAGGCCGTTGCCGCGGTTGATGGCCAGTCCGTCTTTCGCCTCGTGCACGACACGTTCCACCACACCCTGGCCGGGGAGACATGCCTGTTCTGCGAGCTTACCGGCCTGGTGCACATTTCAAGCGTAAACGACCCGACCTTCTGGATTTACCCCGATCGCTTTCTTGCAGGTTCCGACAATGGCAGCCAGATTCAGGCGCTGCTGGATGGCGGCTACGCGGGACCTTTCTCATTCGAGCTGGTCGAGGAAGTCCATTCTCTGGACGATCTCGCAGGCGCACTTGCCGCCAGCATCGACTTTATCCGGCGAGGGCTATTGTCGTCAAAGTAGATGGTGACAGGAGTAGTGACTATAGGTGCGCCTGAATTTTCCGTGGGTTCACAGCGGGGCAGCCATCCGAGATGCCTCCTGTATCATTATCTCCCGCATCCAGATGCTTGCCGGATCGCTATTGTGGAGGGCCGGCCATTGGAGGGTCTCGGTGAATGTGGGAAATGGCAGCGGAAGTTCGATAACCCGCAGGGGGAACGTTTTTTCGAAATGCCTGACCAGCCGTAAGGGCATGGTCGCTATACGAGCTGTGCCGGACACCATAGGTGGAATCATGCTGAAGCCCTGCACGGCGACCTCGACACGTCTCTTAAGGCCATGCTCAAGCAAAAACCATTCCTCGATAGACGGCTTCATCGTACGCCCGAACCTGACCGCGACGTGCCTCATCGACATGTATCTCTCGAATGTAAGCTGCTGTGGCAGCTGCTTGTTTGTGGGACAGCCTACGCACACGAGCTTCTCGTCAAACAGCGCAACGCTTGAATGCACACTCGACGTGAACATATCCGGTAGAATTAGAAAATCGACGTCACCGCGCCGGAGAAGCTCATCGGGGCTATCGTCGACAGGCAGCAGTTCGAAGCTGACGGCGGGGGCTTCCCGTGAAATACGCTCCACAAGCTTTTCGAAAAACACGAGCGTGACGAAATCGGAAAGAATGATCCTGAAGAGGCGATCGGCTCGAGCTGGGTCAAACGGATCCGAAGAAATAATCGAGCACTGGATGTGCTGGAGAGCGTCGCGAACTGCGGGGGCAAATGCTGCCGCACGCGGGGTTAGAAATCTTTCGCGACCTCTTATCGTAAACAGTTCATCGCGGAAATAATCGCGCAGTCGGGCGACGGCCGCACTCATGGCGGGCTGACTCAGGTTAATCCTGCGTGCCGCCGCCGAGAGATTACGCTCCGTCAGGAGTGCGTCGAGCACAACGAGGAGATTTAGATCAAGTCCTTTGAAACGCATGTCATCAGCCATCCATGGGATGGATGCCTTTAACCGAAACAAACGACTTTAACAATTTAGCATTCTTGCAATCTTTTGTCGCAAAAAGTTTATGATGGATGACGTTAAGGTCCGACATATGAGCCGCGTGATCTGCCGAAGCGAGCAATCGTTCGTACTGTGCAGGTCAGAGATTGGCAGTTTGAAACGCCGGGCCGATGGCGCCGGTCTATCAACCAGCGTCTTCGGCGGCCCCGACCTAGCTAGGCGTGGAACCTAATAGGGTGCACCTTTCCAGTCCGAGGCGACTGATGGGCGGTTTGATCCTAAGCTGCCGTGAGGCCTGTGCCAATTGTATCGGCGAGCCAATGCAGCAGTCCGGCAGCGTTTTTGAGAGCTGTTGTAGGCTCGGCCTAAGCCCATTGGCGCAAGCCTATCTGAACGAAGCGCTTGGCCTTGCCGCTATCCGGTATGTGATCTGTGGTGCCTTCTCGTCCTGCTGTTCTTGTTTTGGAACGCCCTTATGGTGAGCCCATCCGGGACGTGGGGCACCGGGAGCACAAAGGTGCAGGCAGGCCGTCAATAGACCGTGGGCTGAGAGCCCGAGCTCGTTACATGGCCGCCCCTCGCGACTTTCCCGGATGCGCTGCGAGCGCGGATCAGTAGATGTCGTGTTGCCCGCCAGCTCCCGTCTTTGACCGAGCCAAGAAGGAGGAACGGGCATGCTTATCATCGGACTGGATATTCACCGCGCCTTCGCCGAAGCAGTGGCATGGGAGGAGGGCAGGCTCAGGCGACTCGGCCGCGTCGACATGCGGCGCGATCTGCTGGCGGCGTTCGCCGCGAAGCTGTCGCCGAACGATGTCGGGGTGATCGAGGCCACCGGCAACGCGACGTCCGCTGCAGCTGTGGTTGCGCCGCATGTGAAGAAGGTGGGGATCGCCAAGCCGAAACAGGTGTTTATCGTTGCCTATGCCAAGATCAAAACGACGATCGACGCCGACGTTCTTGCGCAGCTCTATGCCAGCGGCTTCTTGCCAGAAGTCTGGATTGCGGACGAGCCGACGCAGGCTCTGCGTCGACAGGTGACACGGCGCAATCAGATTGTCCGACAGAGATCTCGATTGAAGAGCGTCATCCAGTCGATCCTTCATAGCCACCTGATCCGTCCTGCCCGCATGCTGACCTGTGCGGCGCCAAGGGTCGGACCTGGTTAATCGAGCAGGTCGTACCGCAGGACGAGCGCCTCGCGATCGATGGGCATCTGCGCGAGTTCGACCGATTGGGCGAAGACCTCCAGGTCATCGA
This sequence comes from Mesorhizobium sp. M7A.F.Ca.CA.002.04.1.1, assembly GCF_004022805.1. Classification (NCBI taxonomy): domain Bacteria; kingdom Pseudomonadati; phylum Pseudomonadota; class Alphaproteobacteria; order Hyphomicrobiales; family Phyllobacteriaceae; genus Mesorhizobium; species Mesorhizobium sp. M7A.F.Ca.CA.002.04.1.1. Next base: position 3,612 of record NZ_RZPL01000590.1, read on the forward strand.
ACGCGATCTTGTCCGCTCGGCTCTCGAGGATGAAGGCGTGAAGCGGCTGATGACCATTCCCGGCGTCGACATCACCGTCGCGCTGGCGATGAAGGGCGGCGATCGGCGACGTGT
>NZ_RZPL01000591.1:0-3674 GCF_004022805.1 Mesorhizobium sp. M7A.F.Ca.CA.002.04.1.1
CCGTTGCGCTGCCTGGCTGCTCGCTCCGTTGATCAGTCGCGAGGCCGTCTCGGGGTCGAGGCTCGAGACAACGACCCCCTCCTCCTGCAGCGCGGTCAGATGGTCGGTCATTGACACGATGCACGCACTGGCATTCGGCCATTGCGCTGGATCCCCCAGCACGGCCGGGCCATCCCGGAACATGATGCGCTGGATTTCCGGCTCCAGCGCCATCTCGATATAGGTCGAGCACTCGTCGACGAAATGCTGCCAGCGGGTCGGCGCTCTCGACGCGACCTCATTGATGCGCGCCGCCATTTCGCCGTCGATCTGGGCTATGACCGCCTGCAGCAGCCCCTTCTTGTCGCCGAAATGATGATAGAGCGCGCCGCGCGTCAGCCCGGCCGAAGCGGTGAAATCATCCATCGAGGCTTCCGCATAGCCTGTTGTGCCGAAGGCATGGCGGGCCGCCGCGATCAGCTTTGCGCGCGTCTCGGCGATCATCTCCTTGCGGGGTCTGTGCATGGCTTCTGGCCCTATTCACATACGTAACGTATGCCAATTGACATACGCGGCGTATGCTCTATTTAACAATCATACGCTTCGTATGTAATTGCCGAATCGTCCTTTGTCGAGGAACCACCCATGCAAAATCCCTATGCGGAAATCTTTCGTGCCCCCGGAACCAAGGGCTTTGCGGCCGCCGGATTCATGGCGCGCCTGCCGATCGCCATGGCGCCCATCGGCATCGTGGCGATGCTGTCGCAGACGCGTGGCGAATACTGGCTGGCCGGAGCCGTCTCGGCAACATACGCGCTGGCCAACGCTTTCGTTGCGCCGCAGATATCCAGACTGGTGGACCGCCTGGGCCAGACACGGATCGTCGTGCCCACCACCATCATCGCGGTGCTGGCTTTCGCCGTCCTGATAGCGGCGGCCAACCAGGACTGGCCGGTGTGGACGCTGTTCGTGTCGGCCTTACTGGCCGCGGCCATGCCAAGCATGCCGGCGATGGTGCGGGCGCGCTGGACAGAGATTTTCCGCGGACGGCCGCAGATGAACACCGCATTCGCCTTCGAGTCCGCGGCCGATGAACTGGTCTATATCGCCGGGGCATCGCTATCGGTCGGTCTCAGTGCTGCCCTGTTCCCGGAAGCCGGCGTTCTGGTGAGCACATTATTTCTCGCATTCGGATCAGCGGCCTTCATCCTGCAACGCTCGACGGAGCCGCAAGTGCGGCCGGTGGACCATGGCTCAAGCGGCTCGGCGATCCGCCTGCGGCCGGTTCAGATCATCACCTTCGCCCTGATCTTCATCGGCGCGACCTTCGCGACGACGGAAGTCAGCACCGTGGCGATCACCAAGGAGCTTGGCCAGCCCGGCGCCGCCAGCCTTGTCATCGGCGTTTATGCGCTGGGATCGTTCGTGCTCGGCATCATCGTCGGCGCGCTCAGCCTGAAGGCGCCGCTGCAACGCCAGTTGGCCATCGCAGTCGCCCTCGTCGCGCTCGGCACGCTGTTGCCGCTCACCGCCGACACCGTGCCACTGCTGGCGCTGACCGTGTTCATCAGCGGCGTGGCGATCTCGCCGACCTTCATCACCGCCTTCGGCCTGATCGAGCGGCATGTGCCGGAGGCGATGCTGACCGAAGGCATTACCTGGGTCATGACCGGCATCGGCATCGGCATGGCGCTCGGCTCGTTCGCGGCCGGCGCGGTGGTCGATGCGTTCGGTGCCCAGAACGGGTTCTGGGTCTCTGTGGCTTCAGGCACGATCGCGCTGGCCACGGTGCTGCTTGGCCAGCGCAGCCTTGCCACGGCTGAGTGCGAGACGGACGGATGCGAAGCAGCCGCGATTGCTGCGGAATAGTTCCGGCGCGCCCGGGCCTTAGGCCGGGCGCGCCGCTCTAGGCAGCCGGGCCTGAAATATTGACTCTTCTTGGGTGCGCCAATGCCAAAACTATCGTTGGCGCCCCGTGCAGAATCACCTCTTTTTCGAAGACGAAGCCACATTTCTCCAGCACCCGTCGCGAAGCCGGATTGGCGGGGCGGACGAGGCCGACAACCCGATCGGCACGCAAGGGGCCGAACGCGGTGCGCAGTGCTTCCGTCACCAATTCCGTGGCATAGCCATGTCCCCAGCTCGCCGGATGAAGATGATAGGACAGGTTCAGACCGTCGAAATCCGCCGATACCGTGACGCCGCCGAAGCCGACCAGCTTTTCATCCGCCTCGACCGCCCAGCGGCCAAAGCCGTGCTTGTGCCAATGACCGATGTCGCGCGTCAGCCGCGCGGCGCTCTGCTGGGCTGTATCCGGGACAGGGCCCGGACGATGCGCAACAAGTTCCCGGCGCGAAAAGAGATCGATCAGGAAATCCAGATCAGCCTCTTCTGGGCGGCGCAGCAAAAGCCGCTCGCTGCGCTGGCTGGAAGGCAGGGACGCATTCATCCGTCTTCTCCGGCAACCGGATCGACGGGAGGCTCAGAGGATCTCGGTCTTGGCGATGTGGATGCCAAAACCTTCAAGGCCGACATAGTGGCGTTCGCGCGAGGCGATCAGGTTGATCGAGGAGATGCCGAGATCCTTGAGTATCTGGGCGCCTAGCCCGATCTCGCGCCACTCGTTTTCACGGCGGCGCGCCTCTTCGTGATCCTCGCGGTCGCCGCTTGCCGGCCGCTTGCGCTCCTGATGCGCAACGCCGACGGAGCCTTCTCTGAGATAGACGATGACACCGCGCCTGCGCTCGCCCATTGTCTTCATGATGGCGTCGAGCCGGTGGCTGGTGCCGAAGACATCGGTCACCACATCCTCCGAATGCAGACGCACCGGCACGTCCTCGCCGTCACGAATGTCGCCGAAGACGATGGCGACGTGATGCATGGAGTCCCACGGCAGCGTGTAGGTGAAGACCTGTGCCTTGCCGCCGAGCGTGTCGATTTCCGAGCAGGCGACGCGTTCGACCAGCGTTTCCTTGCGCTGCCGGTAGGCGATGAGGTCGGCGACCGAAACCTGCTTGAGGCCATGCTCCTCGGCGAAAGCCTGCACCTGCGGACCGCGCTTGACGGTGCCGTCATCATTGACCAGCTCGGAAATGACGCCAACCGGCGGCAGGCCGGCGAGCTTGCACAGATCGACCGCTGCTTCGGTATGGCCTGAGCGCATCAGCACGCCGCCTTCGCGCGCGATCAGCGGGAAGATGTGGCCGGGGCGGACGAAATCCGAGCCACCGACATTGCCGTTGGCAAGATTGCGAACGGTCAAAGTGCGATCTTCGGCCGAGATGCCGGTCGTGGTGCCATGCTTGAAATCGACACTGACGGTGAAAGCGGTGGTGTGGGCGGAATCGTTGTCGGCGACCATGGGGGCAAGGTTCAGCCGCTTGGCTTCTTCGCGCGGCATCGGCGTACAGACGATGCCGGAGGTGTGGCGAACGATGAACGCCATCTTTTCGGGCGTGCAGTGGACAGCGGCGACGATCAGGTCGCCCTCGTTCTCGCGCCCGTCATCATCCATGACGACGACGATCTCGCCGCGTTCGAAAGCACGCAGGGCTTCGACGATTTTCTTCTGGTCGTAAGGCATAAGTGCTCGCTTTGCTCGCAGGGGAATAAGGGAGTAGGGCAGTAAGGGAGTAGGGAAAAGCAAAAAGATTTGGCCGGCCGGGCTAAGAGCGCAACATATTCCCCTATTCCCC